>JAAZZJ010000189.1 GCA_014237695.1 Oscillospiraceae bacterium
CCCGGTAGGTGATGCCGAACCACTTCTCCCCGCTGGAGAGTACCCGGACCTGGGCTCGGCCCCGGTCCAGCATGTCGGCCACCATGACAGGCAGCTGGACCTCCCCCTTTTCCGGGTGGCGGGCCAGGGCGCGGCGGAGAAGAAGGGGAAAGCGCTCCTGCGCCTCCTGGAGAAAGCTCTGCTGAAAGCCCCAGAAGTTCATGGACACCAGGGTGTCTCCCGCCAGCTGGTTCCAGGTCTGTCCGCCGTCGGTGGAAAAACGCCCTCCCTTACCGTCCTTCTCGATGCTCTGCTGCTCCACGATATTCTCCAGCATGCCGTCCTCACTCACCCGGCACACGCCTCTGGTGACGCCGCCGTTCTGGGAGAGGGTCTTTCCCAGGCGGTAGCCCACCATGGCGTACTGGAAGCAGTCGGGACGGTCCGTGTGATGGGCCAGATAGTCGTACAGGATCCGGAATGCCTCGGGGCCGTAGTAGTCGTCGGCGTTGATGACGGCAAAGGGGCCGTGGATCAGATGGCGGGCCGACAGGACAGCGTGGGTGGTTCCCCAGGGCTTTAAGCGGACCCCGGCGGATATGACGGAATCCTCCGCCAGGTCCTCCAGGCGCTGAAAGGCATAGTGAACCGCCATGCTGCGGCTGACGCGGCTGCCCAGAATTTCCCGAAAATCCGCCTCCAGTTCCTCCTTGATGACAAAGATCGCGGTCTCAAATCCGGCGCGCCGTGCATCGTAAAGGGAGTAGTCGATGAGGCATTGCCCGCAGCTGCCTACGCTGTCCAGCTGCTTGAGTCCGCCGTACCGGCTGCCTATTCCGGCGGCCAGAACGACCAGAACAGGTTTTTCCATAAGCTATGTTCCTCCATCTTTCAGAAAGGCCGGGCATCCCGGGTTCCGCCCGGCATCTTTTCCGGTTCGCCCCCGGTGAAGCACACCGGGAGTCCCCTGCAAAAAAGGATACCATAGCGGCAGTCGAATGTAAACCGCAAATCAAAACCTTAAGAAAAGTTTACAATTCTTTCCCCGCCTCCGGACCGTCTGGAACGGCGAAGGGGGCCAGATGCCGGGCAAAAAGGCGCTCCGCCGCCTCCTTCAATTCCTGCTCGCAGAGATCATAGGCTGTCAGAAGCCGCTCCCCCCGCTCCGTCAGGACCGCTCCGCCGCCGCCCCGGCCCCCAGTGGTGGAGTGGAGCAGCTTGAAGCCCAGTCCGCGCTCCGCTTCCCGCAGGATGGTCCAGGCCTTAGAGTAGGCCATGTCCATATCCATGGCCGCCGAGCGCAGGGAATGGAGCTTCCTCACCCGCCGCAGAAGCATGGCGACACCGGGGCCGAAGCATTTGTGGTCCGTATACAGCCGCAACGTCACGGCGGGGTGGAGGGCGGCATCAGACATGGAAAAGGCCTCCTTCATTGGTGGATTTCTCTTATTATAGCACAGACTGTCTCACAGGACAACGGAAAATTGCGAAAGCGTTTTCTTCCGCCCTGGTACTTGCAGAAATCCGGCTGTGCGGAGAAAATTCCGGTTATGGGCGCAGGCTCTGAAATTGCCCCGTGGTATAATTGGCAAAACAGGGACGGAAATCCTTCACATATATTTAACACTTTGTCCATAAACAAACCAGCGGATTTATGCTATAATGCCAGGGAAATTAGCGTACTGTCTACCAGTATGGAGAAAAAATATGAGGAACGACTGCGATTTGACACTGGGCATCGATATCGGGTCCACCACCGCCAAGATCGTTGTGGTGGACAGGGGTGCTGTTCTTTTTGAAAAATATCAGCGGCATTTTTCTCAGGTGCGGCAGAAGACGCTGGAGCTTCTGGACGAGGCCGCGCCCTATGTGGGAGAGAGATCCTTTACCGCCGCCATCTCCGGTTCCGCCGGTCTGGGACTGGCGGAGAGCGCCGGAGTGAGCTTTGTTCAGGAGGTGTTTGCCACCGGGGAGGTGGTGCGCCGTCTGGAGCCGGATGCCGGCGCTGTCATCGAGCTGGGCGGCGAGGATGCGAAGATCATCTTTTTTGACGGCGGTATCGACGAGCGGATGAACGGCTCCTGCGCCGGAGGCACAGGGGCTTTCATTGACCAGATGGCCAGCCTTCTGAATATTACCGCCGACGAGCTGGACGAGCTGAGTCTGCAAAGCACCCGCCTGTATCCCATCGCCTCCCGGTGCGGCGTGTTCGCCAAGACGGATATCCAGCCTCTGCTCAACCAGGGGGCCAAGCACTCCGACGTGGCCGCCAGCATCTATCAGGCGGTGGTGAACCAGACCATCGCCGGGCTGGCACAGGGGAAGCGGATCGGAGGCAAGGTTCTGTTCCTGGGCGGACCGCTGTACTACTGCAAGGGCCTCCGGCGGAGGTTTCAGGAGACGCTGAAGCTGGACGATGAACACGCGGTCTTCCCGGAGTACGGGCGGTTCGCCGTAGCCATGGGGGCCGCGCTGTATGCCGAGGAGTCCGGCGGGGTCTACACCATGGACCAGCTGCGGGAGAAGATCGTGAACAGTTCCGCCACGCGGGACGCGGCCAATCTGCTGCCGCCCCTGTTTCGTTCGGAGGCGAACTATGGGAAATTCCGGGCCCGCCACGCCGCCGCCACTGTGGCGGAGGGAGATCTGGCTTCCTACGCGGGTGACGCATGGCTGGGTATCGACTGCGGCAGCACGACAACCAAGGTTGCCCTTCTTGGAGAGGGGCGTGAACTGCTGTATACCTATTACAGCTCCAACCGGGGCAACCCGGTGGAGATCGTCCGGGAACAGCTGGAGAAAATTTATGAATTATGCGGCGGCCGGGTGACCATCCGGGGCAGCGCGGTTACGGGATATGGCGAGGAGCTGATTCAGGCCGCTTTCGGCGTGGACCGCGGGGTGGTGGAGACCATCGCCCACTACACCGCCGCCAAGTATTTCTGCCCTCAGGTGGACTTTATTCTGGACATCGGCGGGCAGGATATCAAGTGCTTCAAGATCAAAAACGGGGCCATCGATTCCATCATGCTCAACGAGGCCTGCTCCTCGGGCTGCGGGTCCTTTATCGAGACCTTCGCCCGGGCTATGGGCTATGACGTGGCCGCGTTCGCTGAGAAGGGGCTCCACGCGGAGGCTCCGGTGAATCTGGGGAGCCGGTGTACCGTGTTCATGAACTCCTCCGTGAAGCAGTCCCAGAAGGACGGGGCCACGGTGGAGGACATCTCCGCGGGGCTCTCCGTCAGCGTGGTAAAAAACGCCGTCTACAAGGTCATCCGGGCGGGCAGCGCCGGTGAGCTGGGGGATCATGTGGTGGTCCAGGGGGGCACCTTTTACAACGACGCGGTCCTCCGTGCCTTTGAGATGGAGCTGGGCAAGGAGGTTATCCGGCCCGCCATCGCGGGGCTCATGGGGGCCTACGGCGCGGCGCTGTACGCTATGGACCTGCGGGAGAGCGGCCTGATTTCCCGGGAAAAGCTGGCGGATTTTGTACATGCCTCCAAGGCCGCCGCCTGTCAGGGGTGTGCCAACCATTGCCGCCTGACTATCAACAGCTTCGGCGGTGGAAAAAAGAAATACATCTCCGGCAACCAGTGTCAGAAGGGACTGGGGCTGGAGCATGCTGAGGAACTGCCCAGCCTCTACGCCTGGAAGCGGGACGCCCTTATGGGACTGGAGGCGGGGACGGAGCTGCGGGGGACCATTGGCCTGCCGCTGGCACTGGGCATGTATGAGCTGCTGCCTTTGTGGCACGCGTTTTTCAAGGCTCTGGGATTCCGGGTGGAGGTCTCCGGCCTGTCCTCCCGGCGTATTTATGAGAAGGGCCAGTTTTCCATCCCCTCCGATACGGCGTGTTATCCCGCCAAGATCATGCACGGGCATATGGAGGTCCTGCTGGATAAGCATGTGGACGCCGTTTTTTATCCCTGCCTGACTTATAACGTGGACGAGAAGGGGAGCGACAACCACTACAACTGTCCGGTGGTAGCCTACTACTCCGAGCTGCTCCACGGCAATATGGACGATCTGGAGCGGACTCGCTTCCTGTATCCCTTCCTCAACATCAATAACCGCAGGGAGCTGGCAAAGGAGCTGTACGCCTGCCTGTCCCCGGTGTTCCATGATGTGACGAAAAAAGAGGTCCGCAAGGGGGTGGACGCCGCTTTTGCCGCCTATGAGGCTCACATGCTTTCTGTCCGGCGGCAGGGCGAGGAGGCGGTGGCCTGGGCCCGTGCCCATGGGAAACGCATCATGATTCTGGCGGGACGGCCCTACCACATCGACCCGGAGATCGGCCACGGCATCGACAGGCTGGCTTCTTCTCTGGGGTTCGTGGTGGTCAGCGAGGACAGCGTGTGCCATCTGGCGGACCCGGTGCCGGTGCATGTGCTGAATCAGTGGACGTACCACGCGAGGCTCTACCGGGCGGCACGGTTCGCGTGCGAGAATCCGGACGTGCAGCTGGTACAGCTGGTGAGCTTCGGGTGCGGGGTGGACGCCATCACCACAGACGAGGTGCGGCGGATTCTGGAGGGATCCGGGAAGCTGTATACACAAATTAAGATTGATGAAATCACCAATCTGGGGGCGGTGAAGATAAGGCTCAGAAGCCTCATTGGGGCGCTGGAGGAAAAGGGGAGGTAAAAATGAAGAAAAATGCAATAGCGGCAGTAGCCTTAGCTGTATTACTTACGCTTTCGTCATGCGGCCGAACAACAAAGGACGTACCGCTTGCGCTTGAAGACTTGATAGGAGAATATGAATATTCATCGGATGACGGGGCCGGTAAACTGACGATCAAAAAAACTGCCGGTGGGTATGATATTTCCGATTATGTATCGGAAATTTCCTATCGATTTTTGGCCGATTCCTCCAATGTAGAAACTACAAAAAATAACAGGATATACATAAAATATCCGGAACAGGTATTTTCTGATGATACCGTGATTTTCAGCTATTATATTTTAGAATATACTTCAAGCGGGCTAGATGTATATTACGGAAAATCCTCACCGGAAGATGCTCGATTTTTATATCATGCCACAAGGAAATGAGGTTGAACCACATTTAGGCCAATCAAAAAGCAGGCAGGGGCAGCTTTTATTCAGTTGTCAAGGAGCGCTTGCAGCAGCATTTTGGGCAGTCCTGCTGTGCGGGGTCTGGTACCGGACCGGACATCGACTTGCTTTCGTACATGACAACGCGGAGGTTTGTCTTCCCTCAAAAGTAGTCCGGAAAAGCAGGAAAGTTGCCGCAAAAAGGGCAACCATACAGGAAAAATCTGAAATAGAGCGCCCCCACAGATGGCTCTGCCCCTTTGAAAGGGCGTCAGCTGTGCGG
>JAAZZJ010000018.1 GCA_014237695.1 Oscillospiraceae bacterium
GCTGCTGACCAAGCCCCTGGGGGTGGGCATTCTCACCACCGCCTATAAGGGAGGACTGCTCACCCTGGAGGAGATGGAGCCTGTCTACCGGCAGATGACCACGCTGAACAAGGCCGCCCGGGATGTGATGGTGCAGTTCCCGGTCCATGCCTGCACCGATGTTACCGGCTTCTCCCTGATGGGGCATCTGCTGGAGATGGTCCAGGGCAGCGGCGTACGGGCGGCGGTCCACACATCGGAGGTGGACGTGCTGGCCGGGGCGGCGGAGATGGCGCGGATGGGCGTTCTGCCGGAGGGCATGTACCGCAACCGGAGCTTTGCGGGACCCTCTGTGGACCCGGGAAGCGTCCCCCTGCACGTACAGGATATTCTCTTTGATCCGCAGACTGCCGGCGGCCTGCTGATTGCGGCGGATCCCGCCTGCGGGGAGGAGCTGCTGGCGGCTTTGGCGGCCTGTGTCCCCAGCGCCCGGCGGATTGGGGAAGTCTGTGACAGCTCCGGGGAAGCGCGGATTTTGCTGCGCTGAGAAGGGCATTTTATGTTGAAAATCAGCCGCGCGGGCCTGTTTCCCTGGGGGGAAGCTGCCTGCGCGGCTGTTCGGTTCTGCCTTGACAGATGATTTATGGGAGATTTATCGTATTTTTATTCCGGCAAAATTTTCCAATTTTGTCGAGTAAAAAGAGGAGGTATCTTCCATGTCCAGAAAGACCATTTTGCCCAACATCGCCTACGACACCCAGCGCCGCAGCTATTATGTGACCATCCGCCACAGCCCTGCGCCGGGTGAGCCGTCCCGGCGGACCGTCCAGTGCTATCCCACGCTGGAGCTGGCCATTCAGGCACTGGACCGCCGGGGCGGGATGGACCTGCTCAGCCGGGGGGAGGATCTGGAGAAGCTGACAGTAGGCCAATGGCTGACCTACTGGCTGGAGCAGATCATCAAGCCCAGCCGCTCCGCCAGTACGGTCCACGGCTACCACATGATTATCCGCAATCATCTCTCGCCGGGACTGGGGACCATCCACCTGAACAAGCTGACCGCCGCCCAGGTCCAGCAGTACCTCAACCGGATGCAGGCCAAGGGCCTGTGTACCAACACCGTGCGCAAGCACTACATGGTCCTGCACAATGCCCTGGAACACGCCAGGAAGCAGGAGCTGATCCTGCGCAACGTCTCGGAACACGTTATTCTGCCCTCCGCCAGCGACCCCACCCACCACTTCTACGACTCGGAAACCATGGCGAAGCTGTTTGAGATACTGGCCGGGACCTCCATGGAGCCGGTAGTAAAACTGGCAGGCTACCTGGGGCTGCGCCGGTCCGAGATCTGCGGCCTGAAGTGGAACCACGTAGACCTGGAGCAGAAGGTCATCACCATCGCCGAGGCCCGCACCACAGTGAACGGCCGGCCGGTGAACAAGTCCACCAAGAACCGCTCCTCCATCCGCCGTCTGGGCTACGCGGGGCTGGCGGACATCGAGGAGCTGATGGAACGGCTGTGGAGGCAGCGGCTGGAGGAGGTGGAACGCCTGGGCGATGAGTACGAGGACGGCGGCTATGTCATCTGCCACAACGGCGGCCGCCCCTATCAGGCGGACTACCTGAGCAACCGCCTCCAGCGGGTCCTGAGCAAGACGGAGCTGCCCTACGTGACCCTCCACGGGCTGCGTCACAGCTTCGCCAGCATCGCCAACAGCCAGAACGTCCCCCTCTTCGGCATCAGCCGCGCCCTGGGGCACAGCACCACCAGCACCACCACCCGCATCTACATGCACCTATTTGACGACACCCATCTGTCCGTGGTGCAGGCGGTCGGAGAGGCCGTCGGGATCAACGGCCCCGGCGACTCCATGAAGGGAAAAATGCAGGAGTAACATACCGCGTAAAAAAGAGAGCCCGGCCTCGGCCGGGCTCTCTCATTTTTGCGCGAGACTCAGGCAGCGGAGAACTGATCCTTACCCACGCCGCACAGGGGGCACTCGAAATCCTCGGGCAGGTCCTCCCACTTGGTGCCGGGAGCGATGCCGTGATCGGGATCGCCCAGGGCCTCGTCGTACTCGTAGCCGCAGACGTCGCAGACATATTTCATGGTATGATTCCTCCTTTGACAGGTTGTACACTTAGTATATCCAATTTCAGCCGGTTTTGTCTGTTGCATATCCCACATCCCCAAAAACTGCTCAGCTCAATTCCGCCTGACCGGTATACAGCTGGTAATACTTTCCGCCCTGGGCGATGAGATCGTCGTGATCGCCCCGTTCGATGATCTCCCCCTGCTCCAGGACCATGATGGCCTTGGAATTGCGGACAGTGGACAGGCGGTGGGCGATGACGAACACGGTCCGGTCCGCCATCAGACTGTCCATACCCTTCTCGATGAGCCGTTCCGTCCGGGTATCGATGGAGCTGGTGGCCTCGTCCAGAATCAGCACCGGCGGGTCCGCCACCGCGGCCCGGGCGATGGCCAGCAGCTGCCGCTCTCCCTGACTGAGACTGCCGCCGTCGTCGGTGATCCAGGTGTCATAACCGTCGGGCAGGTGGCTGATGAAGGTATCGGCATTGGCAAGCCGCGCGGCGGCCCGGACCTCCTCATCGGTGGCGTCCAGCTTGCCGTAGCGGATGTTGTCGGCGATGGTGCCGGTGAAGAGGTGGGTATCCTGAAGGACGATGCCCAGAGAGCGGCGCAGGCTCTCCTTCCGGATGTCCCTGACGTCGATGCCATCGTAGGTGATAAGGCCGCTTTCGATCTCGTAAAACCGGTTGATGAGGTTGGTAATGGTGGTCTTCCCCGCGCCGGTGGAGCCCACGAAGGCAATCTTCTGCCCCGGCTTGGCGTAAAGGGAGATGCCGTGGAGGATGGTCTTTTCCGGTACGTAGCGGAACACCACGTCCTGAAAGCGCACGTCGCCCCTGAGGGGCACCAGCTCCCCGTCCGGCTTCTTCCAGGCCCAGCCGTCGCTGCGGCCCGCCGCCTCCGTCAGGGAACCGCCGGCGGCGCGGGTGACGTGGACCAGGGTGGTCCTGCCTTCGTCCACCTCCGGAGGGGTCTCCATCACCTCGAACACCCGCTCCGCGCCGGCGATGGCCGCCAGGATGCTGTTCACCTGCTGGCTCACCTGACTGATGGGCTGGCTCACCTGACGGGTGTACTGGAGGTAGACCACCAGGGATCCCAGGTCCAGCCCGAAGGCGATGGACAGCAGCGCGCCTACGCAGCAGGTCAGAGCGTAGTTGATGTGGCTGATGTTGCCCATGGCGGGCATCATGGCTCCGGCAAAGGATTGTGCGTTGGTGGCGCTGCGGCGGTAGCGCACGTTGCGCTCCTGGAAGCCCGCCCTGGCCTTGGACTCGTGGTTGAAGACCTTGATGACCTTCTGACCCTCGATCATCTCCTCGATATAGCCGTTGACCTCGCCCAGATCCTTTTGCTGGGCCATGAAGTACCGGCGGGAGCGCTTGCCAACGGTCATGATGACCACCAGCATCAACCCCAGGGAGAACACCGTCACCAGGAAGAGGATCGGGCTGAGATACAGCATCATGGCCACCACGCCCACAAAGGTCAGCACCCCGGAGACCAGGGAGATCATGCCGTTTTGCAGAATTTCGGTGAGGGTGTCGATGTCGTTGGTGTAGCGGCTCATCAGCTCGCCGTGGGTGTGGGTGTCAAAGTAGCTTAGAGGCAGATTCTGCATTTTGGCGAACAGGTCCCGGCGGATGGCGTGGGTGGCCTTCTGGGAGACACGGACCATGATTCGGGAGTAGGTGTAGCTGAGCAGCGCCGCGCAGATATAAATGCAGGCCATGAACACCAGAGTCCGGGCCAGCCGGGGGTAATCCCCGGGAACGATGCAGTCGTCGATCAGGGGACGGAGCATATAGGAGCCGCCGATGGAGCAGACCGTATTCAGCACCAGGCATACCGCCACCAGAAGCAGCAGCCACTTCGACCGTCCGATATAGCCCATGAGGGTGCCGATGGTCTTGCGGGTATCCTTGGGCTTCTGGAAGCCCCTTCCGGGGCCGCCGTGGCCTCCGGGCCCGTGGGGCCCTCTTCTTTTTGTCTCAGCCATCGATGCTCGCCCCCTCCTGCTGGGACTGGTAGACGTCCCTGTAAATTTCACTGGTTTCCATCAATTCCTCGTGGGTCCCGGCGTCTGCCACCCGGCCGTCATCCATGACCACGATCAGATCCGCGTCCATGACGGAGATGATCCGCTGGGCGATGATGATTTTGGTGGTGTCCGGCAGCTGGGTCCGGAAGGCTGCCCGGATCTTGGCGTCGGTGGCGGTGTCCACCGCGCTGGTGCTGTCGTCCAGGATCAGCACCCTGGGCTTTTTCAGGATGGCCCGGGCGATGCACAGCCGCTGCTTCTGGCCGCCGGAGACGTTCACGCCCCCCTGGCCCAGGTCGGTGTCATAGCCCTCGGGCATCCTGTGGATGAACTCGGCGGCGCAGGCGGCTTCACAGGCGGCCTCGATGTCCGCATCGGAGGCGTTTTCATCGCCCCACAGCAGATTTTCCCGGATGGTGCCGGAAAACAGGGTGTTCTTTTGCAGGACCATGCTCACCGCGTCCCGCAGATGCTCCATGGTGTAGTCCTGGACCGGCCTGCCGCCTACCCGGACGGTGCCCTCCTGGGCCTCATAGAGCCGGGGAATGAGCTGCACCAGGGTGGACTTGGCGGAGCCGGTGCCGCCGATAACGCCCACGGTCATGCCGCTTTTGATGTGGAGATCGATGTCCCGGAGGTTCCATTTCTCCGAGCCGTCGTTGTACTTGAAGGACACGTGGTCAAAGTCCACGGAGCCGTCGGCCACCGTGACGCCGGGGGAAGCGGAAGCGTCCGTGATGTCCGGGACCTCGTCCAGGACCTCCGCCACACGCTTGGCGCAGGCAATGGCTCGGGTAATCATCATCATAATCATGGACACCATTATCAGGCTCATGAGTACCTGGGTGATGTAGGTGAAGAAGGTGGACAGCAGTCCTACCTCCAGCTCCCCTGCCTGGACCAGAGGCGCGCCGTACCACATGACGGCGATGATGGTGCCGTAGGTGACGAGCATCATAATAGGCATGTTCATCACCACGAACCCGAAGGCCCGCTCCGAGGTAGACCGGAGGGCATCGTTCCGCTTCCGGAACTTCTCCTCCTCATAGTCCTCCCGAACAAAGGACTTCACCACCCGGATGCCGGAGAGGTTCTCCTGCACCGCCAGGTTCACGTCGTCGGTGCGCTCCTGGAGGCTGCTGAACATGGGGCTGACATGCTTGACGATCAGGCCTATCAGGACCAGCAGCAGGGGCATGGCAACCAGAAACACCCGGCTGAGCTTCAGGCTGATGGAGACAGCCAGCACCAGGGCGGAGACCAGCATCACCGGGGCCCGGACCAGCAGGCGCATCCCCATCATCAGGGACATTTGCAGCATGTTGCAGTCGTTGGTCAGTCGGGTTACCAGGGAGGCGGTGGAGAACTTCTCGATGTTGCGGAAGGAAAAGTCCTGAATGTGGTCATACTGGGCCTGGCGCAGGTTGGCGCCGAAGCCCTGCCCTGCCCGTGAAGAGAATACTGCCGACCCAATACCCAGAGACATGGACACCAGGGCCATCAGGACCATCAGCGCCCCCCGTGCCAGGATATAGCCGGTATCGCCGGAAGGGATGCCGGTGTCCACGATATCCGCCATCACCAGAGGGAGCAGCAGCTCAAACACCGCCTCGCTGGCGGAGCAAAGCACGCCGAAAAGAATCCACTTGCGGTATCCCCTGGTATATGGCCAGAGTTTTTTCATCATAGTGTGTTTACCTCGTTTTCCAGTTTTTCGATCATGCGGGAGAGCATATCCCGCAGAGCCGCTTCTTCCTCCTCTGTGAGAAAGCTGGCATACCGCCGTCCCGTGTCCGCCATGACGGCCTGAAAGGCGTCCACCCGAGCCTGCCCGCCCCCGGTCAGGCTCACCAGCCGGCAGCGCCCATCGGTGGGACTGGCCTGCCGGATGATGCACCCCTTTTCCTCCAGACGGCTGACGATCCCGTTGACGGTGGAGGGCTTCAGGTGCAGCTCCTTCTCCAGCTCCCGCTGGTTTACCGCCTGGCCGCCCCGACGGGAGAGGTACAGCAGCACATGGGACTGCACCGGCGTCACGTCGTACCCGTCCCGGCGCAGCAGCTTCTCATTGTACCGCATCCCCAGATGGGCGCAGTAGGCGATCATGCGCCCCAGGTCCGGTTCCTCGTTCATCCTGGTTCCCCCCTGTTCCGGCATATAGTTAGTATGCGTATTTTTAGCGTGCTAACTATACACCAGAAGCTGTCAGGAGTCAATACGGTTTTTTGAATGATTTTTTAACCCTGTGTGAATATTTCGTGAATTGTGGGCCGGTCCGGTTGACATTTGCTTTCCCGTATATTATCATGGCGTTGTTCAGAAATGAATTCTCTCTTTTCTCCCTCTCTCTTTTCTACAAAAACCCCCTGGCCATAAGGTCAGGGGGTTTTTGTAGGTAAAGGAGTTTATTTTTTGCCTGTGAAGGGCCCCCATACCGGGAGCGCCTGCTTCTAACCGTTTGCCGTTTCATACAGCGCGTTCAGCACCGCCCAGCCCTGGGGGTAGGGACGCATCAGATTCCAGTATCCCGCGCCGTAGAGACCGTACTCCCCGATCAGGCGGAGCTTGGCGGACATGCTCCGGGCATCCTCGAACCAGACAACGTGGGGGACACCGTCGGGGGCGGTGTAGTTGAACCAGGGGGCCTGGGCGGCGGCGTCAAATTGAATTTCCGCGCCGTACCGGACGGCCAGCTCCACGGCTTCCTGGTTGGAGAGCGACCGGGCGCGGGTCCGGCCCTCCGCGAAGGGCAGAGGCCAGTCATAGCCGTAGTTGGGGATGCCCAGATAAATTTTCTCCCGGGGAATTTCCGTCACGGCGTAGTCCAGGACTTCCCGGACGTTGGGCAGGGGGGCCACCGCCATAGGCGGGCCCGCGGTGTAGCCCCACTCATATGAGTGGCATATATTAGCACACATTCTTATAGATTGGTGAAATTTGATTTGCTGTTTTTCGACAATTCTTGAATTTTTGAGAGGATAGTGTGCTAATATACACCACTCGCCCCGCCTTTTTCTCGAAAGTGTGCTAACGTATACCATCCGTCACGGCCTCCTCGATGTTCTTTGCAAAATCGAGGATTTTTTTGCGCTCTGCGGAGAATTTGAAGTAGATAGCGATATTAGAGCCGTCTACCACTTCCACATGATCCAGAAGCCGTTCCAGCACACTACGGTCTATTACGTTTATGTTGCCGTACCTTTCAAAAAAGGCAACAAATTCATCGTCCTGCTTCCTAAACTTCTCCAAGTCAGCCATGCTCGCCTGTAACTGCTGGATTTGCCGCCGCTGTTCTTCAATTTCTGCCGTGTACTTGCGCTTAAATTGGATATATTCATCTTCGTCAATAATACCCTTTTCAAGATTATCGTATAAACGGAATTTTGCATCCTCCAGCCGTTTCAATTCCCGCTCTACACGCTTGATTGCTAAAGTGTACTCATTGGAAGGGTGGCCATCTGGACGTTCCTGACGAGCCGCCTCAATAACTGATTTTGCATCCACGAGTTCTTGTATCTGTCCTTGTATTGCGTTCAAAACCACTTCCTCAAGTACGGATTCCTTAACAGATGGACACTGGCATTTTTCGGGGGAATAAACACGGGTCATACAGCGGAAGCGTCCCTGACCTGCGGAGGCGTTTCGATTCATGCGCCCGCCACAGCGGGCGCACTTGACAAAGCCGGATAGTAAATAGCTGTTATGCCGGTTCGGGGCGACTCTGGTATGCCGTGCAAAGCGGTCATGCACGATGGAAAAAATGTCGTCTGTAATAATTGCTTCATGCGTTCCCTCTATTACAGTCCACTCGCTCTCATCTGTTGGGACCATTTTCTTTGTCCGATATGACGCGCTCTTAAACTTGCCTTGTACCAGATTTCCAATGTATACCTCGTCTTTCAGCATAGTGTTTATTGATGTGATAGACCAGATATTTCGCTTTATCCCCCCACTGGAATGGCCTGCAAAGCCTTTACAGCCCTTCATCGTTTTATAGACCGAAGGGGGCATGATTTGTAAAGCGTTGAGTTGTTTCACAATTCCACTGGCTGAAACTCCATCGGCATACCAGTTAAAAATCATGCGAACAATCTCTGCGGCCTCCGGATCAATAATCAGCTTATGCCTATCCTCTGGGCTTTTCTGATAACCGTAGGGAGCATAGTTACCAAGAAATTCCCCCCGTTCCCGCTTCATTGCAAAGGTGGATTTAATCTTGATGGAAAGTTGCCGAATGTAGTCATCGTTCATGATGTTGGAGAAGGAAACAATGGCGCTGCAATATCCGTTGGGGTCTTTCAGACTGTCGATGTGGTTCAGGACAGAAATGATACGGATGCCTCTTTGCGGGAAATACTCCTCCATAAGTCGGCCAAGTTCCGGATAATTGCGGCCCAGCCGGGAATTGTCCTTAAAAATAATGCAATTGATTTTTCCCGCCTCAATATCGGCAATCATCCGTTTATACTCTGGCCTGTCAAAATTTCCGCCTGGGTAGCCATCATCGGAATAGACTTCAACAGAAGCAATTATTTCGCCCTGATTTTCCAGATACTTGATATGCTGCTCAATGATTCCCTTCTGATTCTGGATGCTGTCACTTTCCAATTTATCTCCATCCTCTTTGCTGAGCCTAACATAAATGGCTATGTACCATTGAACATTAGATGCACCTGTTTTATCTCTCTTGTTTTGCACAAAGGTCATATACACTCCTTTCTGCTAAACCTCTTGTATTTGCAAAACAATATCTACAATTATATTTTAGCAAATACTGAGAGAAATGTCAAAAATTCGCGCTTTTTGACATATGGTTTGATAGTATGGAAATCATGCAGGCTTCCAGGCTCGGCCCGCTGTCTGCGTGATGAATCGTCACTTTTATCTCTTGTGGCCTTGTCAAGTTTTTGCCGGATTCAATTACTATTTTTTTCTCCGTATCAGTCACCCCCGTATACATTATGAGAGTTAGCCATCGAATATTTGTCAAACGCCCTCCTTTGTGAAATGTGTCTCACCGTGAGACGTATTTCTTATGAAAAAATGCGTCTCACGGTGAGACGCATTAACGACAAATTTCGCACTGGTAGGCGGTGCTGTATTCGATTGTTCACGATATAAAGCAAAGGCAGGTTCAGACGGCGGCTGGCAAAGCCGCTCCATAGGATTTTTCGTGCCTCCCCCCATTCCCGTGGCGGGGCGTCCTACGCTGTGACGCATAGCCGACGCAAGTATCATCATGCCTGTATGCGGCTCGTCGCCCGCTGCTGTGCCGTAGCTGCTTTGCGGCGCTGGCCTTATTCGCTCCGTCCTCCCGTTCGTCAGACCTCCTTTCACGAGGGATGCTCCCTGCGTACCCGCCACCCGGCTTCACGCATACAGAACGTATCTGATTGCCCTATTCAGTTGTAGGATAGGCAATTTCCGGCCCGCAGTGATGCACCCTGACGATTCACGATGCACCTCTGCCAGACGGAAATTCAAACAAATTCATCTGGCGGTTCTCTAAACTGAAAACCAGAGATGGCATTGAACAATGCGATTTCCGCCTGATAGCGGAGGTCATCATCTACCTGAGAATAGGTGTTCCCGTATTCATCGGTACAGTCGACCCTTGAAAGGCTTGCGATAAACCCCTCAAAATGCCGGAACACAAATTCAATGGCTTCTGGATCAAATTCCTTTGCCACCTGGATAACGGGAAATGGTACTCGCTTCATGTAGTGTCCTCCATCGATTCACGTAGCCGCTTCATGGCGGCTTTTCGTCTCCGTGCGACAGTAGCGCGGCTCATATGTACCAGCGATGCAACTTTCGCGTCCTTCATCTGCTCGAAAAAATAGAGCAGTACAATTTCCCGATCCATGGGCATTAAATGGGATAGGGCCCAACTCAATTTCTCGTTGTAAATGGGGAAATTCATATTTTTAACACAAAATTGAATTTCCGCGCGCACATATTACGTGGACTTTCTTTCGGATAATGCGTCTCAGCCTGAGACGCATTATCTGAAATCGTGCCGTACAGCAGCGGTATAGTAAGGGCCTATCGTAACGGGTGCATTGTAAAGTGCCGTCAACAGATAGGCCCGGATGTTATTGATTTTTGTGGTGGTCTGCCGCAGGGAGTCTATGACGTACCTGATATGTTCGCTGTCAAGCTGGCAGAAACGCCGCCTGACAGCATCCATGGGTAAGACTTCACCGCCAATCCGCATGGTAGAGGCGGCGCTACTTAACACGTCTACAATCAGTTCCAAAAGGCTCTCCACATCGTCGTAGGGAAGTTCCTGCCGCAGATGCTCGTATTCGATACTCTCTTTGACTTCTTCTCTCACTTCGTATCGATCAATCCCCGTCTGCCGCTCACTGGGGGCTGAGGGATAGATGGATGGATCAGGCTGAATAAAATCAATTTGATTTCTTTTAGTATGATTAGGGTCGCTTTCTCCGACTTCTGCACATCGGAAATCTCGACTTCTTGAGATCGGAAAAGCCGACTTCTGCATGTCGGAAAACTCGACTGCTGGAGATGGCTCAGGAGGCCCTGGCTTCTGTTTTGATTTAGGCGGCAGTTCTTGTGTGGTAAAACGCTTGACATAGATACGGGTGGGTTTGCCTTGGCCCTGCTTGATCCGCTCAATCAGGCCCACGCCCTTACCAGTATCCAACTCGGCCAATAACTTCATGGCCTTATCTCGTCCGCAGTTTAGGCAGCTACATATCTCGTCCACGGTGTAATAAATGTAGACACGTCCGGTATCATCGTACCACTCGTTTTTGATGGACAGACTCATACGGTCAAGCAGCATCCCGTAGAGAAGTTTGGAGTCCGTAGACAGGTGCTTAAATCGGGGGTGGGTGATAAGCTGGCAGGGGATGCGGAAGTAGGAAAACTGCATCGCCTCATCACCGTAGAAATAGTTGGATAATTTCATATCCGGCATAGCCGCTGCCTCCTTCTGGGCATGAAAAAAACACGATTTGACAATCGTGTTTTTTTCAAAATATTATCAGCTTGTCCAATAGAATATTTGACATACTCCAACAAAAGGAGTATTGTGAATTGTAGATATTGTTTTGCAAGCCCTCTGTTTGCAAGGGGTTCAGCGTGTGTGCTAATTATCTCCATCCATAGGTCATCAGCAGCACGAAATCCGCCGCCGTGCCCAGAAGGGCGTAGTCGTGGGCCTCGTACAGCAGTCCGGGCTGCTCCGGGTGGGTCTTGGGAGCCAGCGCCACCGTGACCGGCAGGCCCGCAGGGGCCAGACGGGAGCGCAGGCGGCGGATGAAGTCCGCGTAGGCCTCCCGCTGGTCACCGGGGATGTACTCAAAATCCACGTCCACGCCCCGGTAGCCCTTGGCTGAGACGGTCGCAAGGATCTGCTCGATCAGCGCCTCCTGCATAGCGGGGTCCGTGAGGACCATCACCGCCCGGTCGCTGGAAAAGCTGCCCGTCTCTGTCAGGGTGGACAAGTGCATCAAGGGGGCGGTCCCCAGGCGGCGGGCCTCCCCCAGCAGCATACCGTCATCCAGTGGAAGCAGGCCACCGGAGGCGTCGATGCCGTAAGTAAACGGCGTAAGAAAGCTCATGTAGGGCAGCTGGGCGCTGAGCAGCTCCCGGGAGACGAACGGGTAGGCGTAGCCGTTGGTATGGATGGACTGGCCCGGCGGGTCCCGGTAGGCGATCACCAGCCGCTGTCCCGGCTGGATAGCAGGCTGGCCCCCCAGATCGAAGTTGTTCCGGTACAGCTGCCGCAGGGGAACGCCGTAAAGGCCGGCGATGCCGGCCAGGGTCTGCCCCGGCTGGACGGTGTGGAAAGTATCCACATGCCGGATCACCAGCGTCTGCCCCACCGCCAGCACGCTGTCCGGCAGAAGGCCGTTGAGTTCCTGCAATATGGCCGGGTCCGCCTGATATCGGACTGCGATACCGTACAGCGTTTCCCCCGGGCGTACTACGTGTATCTCCATGATCGTCCCTCCTTGTTTGGTCTCTTACAGCTTATGCGGGAGAGGGGAAGGGGGATACAGGCGGCATAAAAAAGAAGCCTGGACGGAATGCCCAGGCTTCCCAAACAGTTATGGAAGATATTTTGCATATTCCATTACCTTAAATTCATTTGCGGCCTCTGAATCTCCAATCAAAGAACCTATTCGCAAAAGCACGGCCATTAACGGCTTATTGTTATAGAGGAGGAGCTGTGCCGTATTCAAGCCACTCTGATAGCCCTGATAGGCTTTATCTGAAAGTATTCTATTCGTTGTAAATGCCTTAATGGCATTATGAAAATGGGATTCTATCATACTGCACGTCGCTGGTGCTGTAAATTTCTCTATTGCCAGTAAAGAATTCATTTCACTCTCAAGCTTATCTAATTCTAGGTTTTTCTTGCGGTACTCTTCCTCCCTTGCGCGTAGGGCCTTTTCTTTCGCGAGAGCCACGTTTTTTTGCTGCTCACTTTTTGCCCATATCTGCACCTCGTCATAAGAAAGCCGTATATTGATGTATTGCTGCGAGTAAAAAGCGTACTTGCGCGCATCTAAGGCTTTCTTTTTTTCATCTATGACAACAGGCTTGTTCTGCGCCTTCTCCTCGGCCCGGCGCTTATTCTCAGCGGCGCGTATTGCATCAAGCTCGAGATAGCTTCGTCTTTCCAGCTGTTGAATTGTACTAAAAACGGTTTCGTTGCTCACATTCAGCAAATCTTCCCGTGCAACCAGAGCGCCGAAGGATTTGGGGTTCCCTTCAATCTGTATTTTCGGCAGTTCAGCCTTCAAATCAAACAGTACCCGCAGCTCATCAGGCCCCAGCACCAGATATCCTGTGTCATTAGGGTACTCCCCGATTTGTAGCGCTTCCACCTCCACAAACAGCAAATGTCCGTTAGACGCCATCAAGTCGTGCAGCTTCCGGAACCAGCCGATCCATTCCTGGGGTGAAACCTCGTGGAGAAAATTCATCATGACAATGCAGTCATACTCGCCCGGCGCATCCTTCAGCTTCTTGTAAACCTTGAACTTCCGCCCTTTGTAAGCCGGCCAGGCGTCGTAAATGTCATAGGTTACGCTGCCCCACTCGGCAGCGGTGGTCTCCATCATGCTAAGGCCCAGCCGTCCGCTGCCGCCGCCGCAGTCCAGGACGCGGGTGATCTCGTGCTTCTTCAGCGCCTCAATGAAAATCCGGACCTGTTCGTCTTCGGGATTTACCGTGCTGACAACCGTGGGATTGGTAAAGCACTCCGCAATGAACTCATAGTATTGCCAATGAGGCAGGGATGCAAAGAAGCGGCTGACATTTTCGCTGTCTTCTCCCAGCAACCCAGCCAGCGCTTTCCGGTACAGACTGCTGCGGCGGCGCAGCACCTTGCCGTTCTCCAGATAGACGATGTTTTCAAACTGAAACTCCGGCAGAAGAAACAGACTGTGGGTGGCAATCCAGATCGTTGCGCCAGAGAAGGTACCCATCAGGGCCTTTACAAAGCAAAGCAGAGCCTTGGGGTGCAGATGGCTCTCCGGTTCGTCCAGAATAATGACACATTTCCCTTTTCCGCTCCGTTTGAGGGAGAAAAAAATGGACATATAAAACAGCATCCGTTCCCCTGGAGAAAGCCATTCTATTGCTTCTGCCAGAGAGGTCTGAACACCGCCGGAATTCTTCACGATCAGATCCCGGCCCATTACAAGCTCTTTTCCCGTAAACTCCGAGAAAAATCGAGCAATCTGTCGGAATGTCCGCTGATTCATGCCTTTTTCATTCTGGCTTCTGTATGTCCGCAGCTGAGATAAGAATTCCTCGCCCTGGGCTTCGATCTCCTTAAAGAAATCTTTGAAGAAAACATCACTTATGTTTTGGTACTCCCGAAGTGTGTATTCCCAGGGTGGTTCTCCGTCCGGTTTTGCGGCCTGTGGCTGCGGCCTGGAGCAGGACAAGGCAGGAAAGTAGCCGTATAAAATTTCCACATCCTGCACCTTCTGGTAAAGCTCCAGTAAGGCATTCAGCAGCCGGGTTTTCCCCGCGCCGTTGGGACCGGTGACAAGATTGACGTCAGAGAAAGTTGTTTTTTCAGGCTCCTCTATTGAAATGTGATGCTTGTCCAGCGTGTTCATAATGGTGCTTGTTCCCACCCTTGGGAACATCTGCGTAATCTTCTTCACGCCATACTCCCTCCCGAGGCAGATATTTCGGCAATATTTTACAATGTTTTTCTCTGTCTTGCAAGAGGGAACTGGATTTTTGTGCAAGCTGCCGTTGCACAAAGGCCGGCAACTTCTCCCCCGTTACACACCAGTGTGTAACGGTTTTTTGCCGTATCGATCAAAACAAAAAGGAGTATCTTGTATGAACTACACAGAAAACTACCACCTGCCCCAGTGGGTCAAAGAGGACCGGATCATGATGGAGGACTTCAATGCCGCTATGGCCAGTCTGGAGGGCGGGCTGACCGAATGCAGGGACGCGGCGGCGGCAGGGAGCGTCCAGGCCAGCAGCGCCCTGTACGCCGGACTCTTCCGGCTGGCCTACAACCACTGGCACGCCGCGGCGGCGCTGGAGAGTTTCCCCGCGCAGGCCGGGGTGTTCCGGCAGGGGTTCGCTGAGGGAGAAGGAGGAAAGGCGCCCAATATGATCCAGATGGAAGATCAGATGTGGATGACCAACGCTGAGGAGCTGATGAACATGACTCATCTGCGTCCTACAATCAGCAGCTCGGAAATTTCCAGCGCCAAGGGAAAAGATAATATGGACATCTATTTCACCCCGCCCTACGGCGGACGGCTGAATGCTTTTGTGCTGGACATCAGCTTTAACAGCAGCGGCGGCAGCAATACAGGACTGTGTACCATCAGCCTCTACAAGGGGAAGGAGCTGGTGGGATCGGTCCCCGGCGACATGAGGCTCACCGGCAACGGCGGCACCGTCTCCAAGATGCCTGTGGACTTTCTTCTTCACCCACAGCAGAGGTATCGGCTCCATATTCAGATGACAAAATTGGATTTTACCGCGACCATTAAAGTGAACAAGGCTGTAGACTGCCTGCAAGTGACAGGCTATCAGATTCCCGGCACTACCATCAACTGTCCTATATCCGCAGAGGAAGACGGTCAGGGTGGACTGTTCCTGCTCCATTATGACAGCTACGGCGAGGGAGCGGACATAACGCTGACCTGGGACGGGGAAACATTGACGCCCTTGACAGTACGAGGAATTATTGACAAACAGGGACGGCAGATCAAGGAGGCGGAATTCCGTCTGGCCCGAAGGATCCCCGCCAGCAGCAGCGCGCGGCTGGCCGTTCAATGCCACAGCGGGGGAGATTTTTCTCTGTATGACTGGGGCGCGGTGCTTCTGTAAAGCAGGTAAAGGGACGGTGGTCATCCCTGACGTAAACAACAAAAATTTTTCATGTATTTGAAAAAAACTGTTGACTTTATATAATGCTAGTCCTATAATATATGTATATAGCCTATAGTGCCTGGAAACGATACCAGAATGTTGCATGTGTCACGAATGATGAGAAAGGAAAGGTGATCCCATGGCATTGTCCAGAGAAGAAAAGGCTCTCAATGGTGTAGTGGTTTCTTTGGGCGGTTCCGGAGCTGTAGCGATCAAGTCGGGAGGGGTGGTGCTTGCTGAGAAAGTTGCTGAAGCGGTTACCCCCGAGGCGGCAGCCTTTATTGCGACCGGGCTGTCA
>JAAZZJ010000190.1 GCA_014237695.1 Oscillospiraceae bacterium
CGAACTTTTTTATACTGTCATAGTTTGTCGTTTACACGAAATTTTGCGGGGCCTCGACCTCTGAGGCCTTTATCGCTGCGGTACACGTCCGTTGTATCGCTATCTGGGCTGCTATCCGTACTTAATTCGTGTAGACGCTATCTAAAAAGTAAGCACCTCCTACTCAGTTTCTTCTTGATCCTGAATATAGCTGTCATAGCAGACAGTGTCATCTCTGTCAGCGCAGTAGACGCCAATGCACAGCTCATGGCCGGGATCTTTATCCGGATTATGCTCCACAAAGCAGACCTGGTTCCTGGCCCCGTCAACAGCAATGAGGCCGACGTTGATGCACGGATAGGTTGTCTTTGATGCCCCGTGGACCTCTACCTGAAGCGCGCGCCCATCCAGGAGCGTCAGGGGGCAGGCTGTCGGGTTTTCCGTTGGGTGGTCTTTGCTGTCCATAAAGGTGATCTCCTAGACGCCGATGGTCACACACAGATCGGGTTTCCCCTCCAGCCTGACAGCATCGCCCACCGACAGGCTGCGCCCGCAGTATCCGGCGGGATGCTTGGTGTTGAAGATGGAAAACACATGCTCCAGCAGTCTGTATTTGCGCTGTACCCTGTCCTCCAGGGGTTGCTTCGGGCACTCGATTTTGCCGCCGAAGGCTACCAGATAGTATTCTGCGGGTACTTGCTCTTGGAACGTGTCCTTGGGGTCGTACATCTTCAGATAAAGCCCACGCTCCATCAGGAGGGCGAAGGGTGCTTGGAAAATTGTGATATGCACCTTTTTTGTTCATCCATTGGACGTACTCCACCTTATCGTACTTAATCAGCTCGCCGCAAATGGGGCAAAAGTTCCAGGTTTTTGGAGATACATTTCCCCGAAATTGACATGGATTGGGGAGGCCGGCACCACAGTGCCCACATTCTTTTTACCCGTTCAATTCCCCTGCTGCCAGAGCGCATTTCTGTAGATTTTTCCTGAAATCCATGGTAAAATGGAGGCAGCAAAACACATCACTGGTTACCAAAAGGAGGTCAGGCCATGCTTGCCTGTACATACAGCAGCCAGGGAGTATTTACCCTTCTGAACAAACCGAAACCCGTTTTGCAGGACAGCCGCGACGCCATTGTCCGGGTGACTCTGGCAAGCATCTGCACAAGCGACCTTCACATCAAGCACGGCGGCGTGCCCCGTGCCGTACCGGGGATCACCGTGGGACACGAGATGGTGGGGGTCGTGGAGAAGACCGGAAGCGCGGTATCCTCCGTCCGCCCCGGCGACAGGGTTGCGGTAAATGTGGAAACCTTCTGCGGGGAATGCTTTTTCTGCCGGCACGGGTGGGTCAACAACTGCACCGACCCCAACGGCGGCTGGGCTCTGGGCTGCCGGATCGACGGCGGACAGGCGGAGTATGTCCGGGTACCCTGCGCAGACCAGGGCCTGACCCCTATTCCGGATACCGTCTCTGACAGGCAGGCCCTTTTTGCAGGGGATATCCTGGCCACCGGATATTGGGCAGCGGCCATTTCGGGAATTCAGGCGGACAGCACCGTCCTGATCCTGGGGGCAGGACCAACGGGAATATGTACCCTGCAATGCGTTCTGCTCAAAGTGCCTGAAAAGATCATTCTGTGTGAAAAAGATCCCCAGCGCCTGCGTTTCATACAGAAGCACTATCCCCAGGTGCTGACGGTACAGCCGGAAAAGGTCCGGGAGTTTATCCTGTCGCAAACTCTCCACGGCGGGGCGGATGTGGTGCTGGAGGTCGCCGGAGGGACGGACACCTTTCAGCTGGCCTGGCAGTGTGCGCGGCCCAACGGAACCGTGACCGTAGTCGCCCTGTACGACAGTCCGCAGGTTCTGCCGCTGCCGGATATGTACGGGAAAAACCTGACCTTCAAAACCGGCGGCGTAGACGGCTGCCGGTGCGGGAATATCCTGTCACTGATCGAACAGGGACAGATCGATACCACACCGCTGATTACCCATACCTTTCCCCTGCGGGAGATCGCCAAGGCCTACGATCTTTTTGAGGCGCGCAGAGACGGCGTGATAAAGATCGCAATCGATATGGAGGCTTGAAAATGATACGCGAAATTATGAAAGATACTGGATTCCTCTCCCTGAAAGCCGAACCGGCAGCCCCGGAGGACCTGCCCACAGCGGCGGATCTGCTGGAAACACTGGAGGCTCACAGGGAAACCTGCGTTGGGATGGCGGCCAATATGATCGGCGTCAACAAAAGAATCATCGCCTTCGACAACGGAGGGACCTGTGTGGTGATGTTTAACCCGGAGATCATCAAGCGCTCAGCGCCCTATCAAACGAAAGAGGGATGCCTGTCCCTCCCCGGAATGCGGGACACAAAACGGTGGAAATCGATCAAAGTACAGTATCAGAACGAGAAATTCCAGCTGCGCTATAAAACCTTCACCGGATGGACGGCACAGATCATCCAGCACGAAATTGACCACTGCGAGGGCATTCTGATCTGACTGCCGCCGTGTCAGTATCTCCCGCCGGTCAGTTTGCGCAGCCACAGGCCGTCGCTCCTGTCTACAATCCCGCATAGGTACCACAGCCCTCCCAGCAGCACCAAATAGCACCCGCCAGCCGGAAGTACGCCGTTCAGCAAAGACGCCACACCGCCGGCCGCCGCCGCGCAGACCGCGGCCAGCACCGGTTTTCCGACAGCCAGCCGGATGCCTGATACCCGTATCAGCCGCCGCAGGCTCAGGGCAAAATTGACGAGATGGGTGACGGCAAAGCTGACCGCATACCCGCTCAGTCCCAGCTTGGGCAGCAGGTACCATAAAAACACCACATCCAGGAAGGATGTCAGCGTATTGTACCGTGCGTTGGCATTCTGCTGCCCCAGCCCCTTGCACATAGCGTCCACCAGGGCGTCCGTATAGAGCATGGGCACAAAAATGGCGTAAAGCCGCAGGAGACTGCCCACCTGCCGGTTTTGATAAAGCAGATCGCCCAGCGCATTAGCGAGTGCGAACATCATTCCGCCTGCGCACAGGCCGAAGAGCATCGCCGCCCGCAGGCCCTGCCTGGCCAGATACTGCACCCGGTTTTTACTGCCGCAGGCCGCGCACCGGGAAAATTCCGGTATCAGCAGCTCCGCCAATGAGAACAGAATTGCCGCCGGGAACATCAATACGGGGAACACCATGCCGCGGATCATGCCGTAATCCGCCATTGCGTTCACGGTTCCGGTGAACAGCGCCAGCTGCCGGGGGATAATCAGGTCCTCGATGGTATTCAATCCGGACCGCAGCGTATCGGCCAGAGCCAGCGGCAGGGACACCCGGAAAATACGGCCATAGGGCGTTCTTCCGCTGCCTCTTTGTCCGGTTTTGGGCCGCAGCGCAAGCAGCAGCAAAAAGCCCAGCACATCCGCAGCGCAGCTGCCTGCCGCTACGGCAAAAGCGGACTGTCCGGAGTCCACCCCCGCCCAACGGGCAAGGAGCGCGAACGTAACCGCTATGGCGCAGCCCTGTTCCAGAAAGGCTACCACCACAGTGCTGCCGACCCGCTTGACAGCAGTAAAATAGCCTGTCATGACGCCGTGCAGGCACTTGACCGGCAGAAACAGCGCAAAAAGACGAACCGCGGCAATTGCGTCCCGGCTGCCAATCCATGCCTCGCACAGCCAGGGTGCTGCATACCAGAGGGCGATTGCCGTTGCGCCGCCAAACAGCAGGCTGTACTGACAGCATCCCGCGAGAACACCGGAGAGATTTCCCCCATTCCCCCTGCCCAGCTCTCCGGCGGAAAGATAGGTTGCACAGGTTCGTATCCCCGCGGAGCCTACGGTAAAGGCCAGGGCTGCAACCGACAGGACCAGCTGCAAAAGGCCGATTCCCGCCGCACCGATGCGGCTGGACAAGTAAACCTGAAAGCTCATGCCCGCCAGCCGCAGAAGGAAGTTCGCCCCGGTCAGGAGGAGCATGTCGTAAAAAATTTTGTTACCTTTTCTCATTTTTACACCCCCATACATATATATGGGGGCGGACGGCTAACATGCGGGTGTTTCCCCGCCAAGTTCGCTGACGGCACGGCAGACCTTGCACAAAGCAGAGATGCCGGTTCCGCATGGAAAATTTTCTGTTTTCATCTCTGCGGTTCTGTGATATGATGGCATCTGCCGGGCAAACTCTTCTCAGTGTCTGTTTACAAACCGTCAAAACACTTCCACAGAACTTCTTTTTCCGTCAGAACAGCGCTGAATGGTAATGCGCAAAAGGATAAACAAGCAGGAGGAACCTCAAATGGATGATAACAAAATTGTATCCGTACAGCAGCCTATTCTCCGTATAAAAGGACTGCGTTCTATCGGCGTCATCGGCGATCCCGGATGCGAGGGACTGGGCACGTACAATATGAAGGTATATGCCGGTGCCCTGGAGGCAGCCGGGCAGGACGATATTACGCTGGTCGTGGGCGATCTGGTTCCGGTTGGTACGGCCCACCATTACCAGACAATCTGCGGCCTGACGCAGATATTGGCGGAAAACGACGTCTACGTCCTGCGGGGCAACCACGATACGGGCGCCTACACCGACTACTTCGGCCGGAAGAACTACGCGCTTTTGGCGGACCGGTTTGCACTGGTTGTGCTGGATAACGCCGGACGGACCTTCGAGGAGGAGGGGCTGACGCTCCTGTCGCAGGTGCTGGCTATGGAGGATGTCCGGCAGGTGATTGTGGCCTTCCACATCCCGGTTCCCAATCATTTCATCGAAAA
The DNA here is from genome assembly GCA_014237695.1 of Oscillospiraceae bacterium. Classification (GTDB taxonomy): domain Bacteria; phylum Bacillota; class Clostridia; order Oscillospirales; family Oscillospiraceae; genus Pelethomonas. The sequence continues at coordinate 4,748 of JAAZZJ010000190.1, forward strand.
CTGCGTGTCTCAGCAGGAGTTTGACCGTCTGCGCCAGGCCTATGCCGCTCACAAGGAAAAAGTCGCCTACCTGCTCTGCGGCCATGTTCATTCCCGGTTTGCCGACGAGGTGGACGGCATTCCTTTGATCTGTACCGGCGGAGGCGGAGCCATGATTGAGGATGTTTCAGAATCCATCCGCGCATGGGACGTGGAACACCATGTCGTGCATTTTTATGAGAAAGACGGCGTCCTCCTGTGCCGCGCTGCGGACTTACCGGAAAATTGCTATAGCCGCGAACGGAACGATGCGCTCCTGAAGCAGCAGCTTGAATCTGCGGTACAGGGCGAGCTGCTGGCGCATTTCCGGTATCTGATGTTTGCAGAACGCGCCCGTCGGAGAGGAATGGAACACATAGCCCAGGTGTTTCAGGCTCTAGCGGCCTCCGAATACTACCATGCCCGGAGCTTCTTCTCTGTTCTGGAACAGCCCGCCCCCTTCAAGGAAGCGGCAAAAGCCTTTATCCCCGGCGAGGCGTTCGAATATGAATATCTGTATCCCATGCTGGCCAGGTATGCG
>JAAZZJ010000191.1:0-215 GCA_014237695.1 Oscillospiraceae bacterium
CTGCGGTGGCGCCCACCGCAGCAATCCGCGTGCCGTCAATGGCTACGCCGCCGTCGGGGAGATAGGGGGCCGCCGCGTCTCGGGTGATAAGTTTGCCGTTTGCCAGAATATACATGGTTTTTCCTCCTCTTTCCTGGTTCTGAATAAAAGAAAAAATGCTTCAAACCGTTTGATTTGAAACACTCAAGCACAACCTGAGTGATAGTTGCAGCCCG
>JAAZZJ010000191.1:225-5202 GCA_014237695.1 Oscillospiraceae bacterium
CCGTATTCATTTTTCTATTTTTATTATAACGGATTTCATTTGTGATTGCAATGGGAAGATATGCAATTTGCGTTTGGGAAGCTGACAAAAATTATTGATTGGGTTTGTGCGGTTTGACGAAAGATGTTTCCATACCGGTAGCCCGGGGCCCTTTCTCAAAAAGATGCTTTGCATCTTTTTGAGAAAGGGCCGGGAAACCACAAGGCTTCCCGGCCGCTGCTTGCCGCTATTACTTCGTTCCGAAAATGCGGTCTCCGGCATCGCCCAGACCCGGGACAATATATCCCTTCTCGTTGAGCTTCTCATCCAATGCGCCGCAGTAGATATCCACATCGGGATACTCTTTTTGCAGCCGCTCGATGCCCTCCGGGGCGGCAAGGAGGACCATCAGCTTAATGTTGGTGCAGCCATACTCTTTCATGAATCCAATAGCGGCGGCGGCGGATCCCCCGGTGGCCAGCATGGGATCCACAATCAGCACATCCCGCTCCGCAATGTCCTTGGGCATCTTGCAGAAATATTTCACCGGCTCCAGCGTCTCCTCATTGCGATACATGCCGATATGACCCACCCGGGCGGAGGGCACCATCCGCAGAACGCCCTCTACCAGACCGAGACCGGCACGGAGGATGGGAACTACGGCAAACTTCTTGCCCTTGAGGGTGGGAGCCATCGTCTTGCAGATGGGAGTTTCTACCTCTTTTTCGTCCAAGGGCAAATCCCGGGTGGCTTCGTAGGTCAGCAGCATACCGATCTCACTGACCAGTTCCCGGAAATCCTTGGTTGAGGTGTTCTTATCCCGGAGAATGGTCAGCTTGTGGGACAGCAGAGGGTGGTGGACAACATGAACTTTTTCACTGTACATGACTGCGCTCCTTTTCTTTTCTGTTGTGAATCGTCTATAAATGATCTAAGTGGACTCTCCTCTTGCCAGACGTTCCCGCTCCGCCTGACTGAGACGGAGATATACGGGCGTCAGTTCCTGGGCAGACACCGTTTCTGTCCTCCGCCGCCAAGCGGCCAGGGCAACCCCCGCAGCGCTTTGCAGCCGCAGGTGGACAGGGGCCAGCCGGCAGTCAATCCCCCGGGCCGTGAAAAAATCAAAGCACATCTGCGCACCGTCGCCCACGATGGTCATAGGCCCGTCCAGCCCCGCCAGATCGGCGGCGGCCTCCTCCAGGGAGAGAGCCCGGTCCTCCCGGAGGCGCTCCAGCGCCCCGCTATCCGCCAGGAAAGCGGCGTTGTAGATCTGCTGCCGCCGGGCGTCCATGGCGCAGACAATACTTCCCTCCAGATGCGCCAGGGGCCAGGCCATCGCCTCCAGGGTGGAAACAGGGATACAGGGCTTCTCCGCCGCCCAGGCCAGCCCCTTCACGGCGGCGATGCCGATGCGCAGTCCGGTGAAGGACCCGGGCCCTGCCGCCACGGCAACGGCATCCATGGCTTCCATGGTCAGCTCACTGTTTTTCAGCATCCCCTCCACCATGGGCAGCAGCGTCCGGCTGTGGGTCAGCCCGGCAGCCTGCCATGCGGAGGCCAGAAGTTCGCCGTCCGCCAGGACCGCGCAGGAAGCTGCTTTGGCGGAACTCTCCAGTGCCAGGATTTTCATTTATCTTCCGCCCCCTCAATGGTGATTTTTCGCCAGTCATCATTTCCCGGACAACGGGAAATGGTCACTTTGATGGTCTCCGGGGGCAGCGCCCCGGCGATGCGCTCGCTCCATTCCACGGCGCACACACCGCCACGGTTCAGGTAATCCTCCCAGCCGATGTCAAAGAGGCCGTCCTCGTCTCCCAGGCGGTACATATCAAAGTGGAAGAGAGGGATCTTCCCCTCGTACTCATTGACGATGGTAAAGGTAGGGCTGGTGACCCGGCCCCCATAGCCCAGCCCCCGGGCGAGGCCCCGGGTAAACGCGGTCTTCCCCGCGCCCAGGCCCCCCCGGCAGGCGATCACGGCCCCGGGGAGCAGGCGGACGGCGAGGGCTTCGCCTATCGCTTCGGTTTCTTCTTCATTGTGGGATATATAGTCCATGTGGGTTCCTCGCAGTCTCATATCTCTCAGGGAAAAGTATACCATAAAATCTCCCGCCATAAAAGAGGGAAAGAAAAATTTTTCGAGGAACCAAAAACCGAAACAAAACGCGCACTATGCAGCCGGTATACTATGCAAACCGCATACTTTACAACACTTTTCAACCGTGATATACTAGCAGCAGATTTTTCCTGCGTCCGTTGGGACAGCAGGAGAGAATACATAAGTGGGAGGATTTATCATAAAACGATTCTTTGCAACCATTCTGGCGGCAGCTCTGGCACTTTCGTTGACAGCCTGTGACAGCAAGGACTACAGTACGGACTTCACAGGCCTGTTCAGTATCACTACCTTTGATATGACTGAAGAGGATGTCATCGCCCTGGAGGGGGGAGAGGATTACGAGGTCACGGATTATGACGATAGCAAGCTGCTGGAATTTGAAAACGGAAACATTTACCGCTTCTCCAAAAAGGACAAAAAGCTGGATTTTGTGAAGTACACAGATCCCCCCATTATCGACTCGGAGACCTGGGAAGCGATGGTCGTCCTGACCATGGAGACGTGGACGGAGAAGTTCGAAGAACCGGAGTTCAACGAAAAAACCGACAGCTACATCTGGTACGGAAATGTCGGCGGACAAAAGGCATCCCTGGTGATTTTAAAAAATTCTGACACTATGGTCAAGCTTGGACAATGCTCCATGATGTCTCTGGAACGAATCAGCTGACAAAAGCAGGGAGGAGGCCGATGGGCCTCCTCCCTCAGACTGTCAAAAAAGCCCTCCGCAGGAGTTTTTGCCGAAGGCAAAAAGAAAATTTAATCACTTTTTCGAGGGCGTGTACCTCCGTAAAGCGGCGCTTTTAGCGCTAAGCCGCGCAGAGCGCGGCCCACGGAAAAAGTACTTTGCGGGCCGAACCCGGCCCGGTCCCCATTCTCAAAAAAAGATGCAAAGCATCTTTTTTTGACACACAGAGAGGAGGCCCAAAGGGCCTCCTCTTTGTTTTTGAACGATCAGATCTCCAGATAGGAATCTGCGTACAGGTTGTGGTTCTTGATGATATCGCAGCTCTTGATGGTCTCCATCAGCCGCTGGTCGCAGGGGTTCACGATGGCGGAGGTCAGGCCCATGGTCATGGCCATGCCGACCATTGCAGCGTCCATGATAGGACGGATATGCTTGGGCATACCGTTGGAGTTGTTGGACAGACCGCCGGTGGACTTCAGGCCCTCATCAGAGAAGGCGCGGATGGCGTTCAGAACATCCATCTGCTTATCCTGCATGCCCTTGATAACCAGGAACAGAGGATCGAACCACAGGTCATCGCTCTCCATGCCCAGGTGCAGGCCCCGCTCCAGCATGTTATGGCAGTGCATCATCCGCTCCTCGTTGTCCTTGGCGATACCGTCGGCAGAACACAGCGCGATGACGATGGCATCGTTGGCAGCCGCCAAATCAATGTAGCCGATACGGCTTCCGGCATCGGCGGAGTTGACGATGGGCTTGCCGTTGGCGCGGTTGTACACCTTGATGCCCGCCTCGATAGCGGCCATGTTGGCGGTATCCAGAGCCAGAGGCACATTGTTGAAGTTCTGCTGGAGCAGCTGGACCGCCCAGGTCATCAGCTCGGGACCGTTGGACTCCGCAGGCCCGATGTTGACATCCAGATAGGTGGCGCCGGCGGCAATCTGCTCGGCGGCACGCTTGAGGATGGGGGCCTCGTCATAGGTGTCCATGGCCTTGCGGATGGCGGGGGAGATGCAGTGGATCCGCTCGCCGATGGTGACGAAGGTCTGGGCGTTGGGATCGTGACCCTTATAGGTCACGGGCTTGTCGTCAATCATGTAGGGACCATTGACCACAATGGGAGGCGCGGGAATAACCTTCTTGGGCGCGGGAGCGGCCTCGGCGGCAGCGCTGCCGGCGGGAGCGGCTGCGGACTTGTCCACGTAGCTCTTCTTCCACTCCTCGTCACGCAGGTACTTCACCAGCTGGACAGCCTCAGTGGTACCAACAATAACACTCCAGTCAGGCAGCTTATCCTGGATCTCACCCTTCATGACGGCAACCTTGCCGGGGATGATGAGCGCCCGGGACTTGATCTTGTTGTTGATATCGAACTCATCAAAGAACTTCTTGATGGAGGAGCTGGAGAACTTTCCGGCGGCCCAGGCGGTCAGCACGGACATGCCGGACGCGTCGGTAATCAGCAGGTTTACAGGCATCTTGCTGCGCTCGATCTCGCCGGAGACCAGGAAGTAGGTCAGGGCAAAGTCCACAGTCAGGCAGCAGGGGCTGTTCTCGTCGGCGCCGTTGATGGGATAGATGCCCGGGGTGACCTTCATGGGCTTCTGGGGATCGGTGAAGATGTTCTGACGCAGGCCGTACAGAGGCAGAGCCTTGGCGTAGGTCATCTCGGAGCAGACCACGATGGAGCCGTACTTGCAGGTGAACAGGCTCAGCAGGGCGGCCTCCAGGTGGGCGTCGCCGTCAGACAGAGCGGCCACATTGACGATGGCGGGATAGCCGAAGGTCCGGTCCCCGTCCTTCAGGGCGGCGCGGCGGATCTGGACGGCATCGGCATAGGCTTCCTTGACGGAGGCGGTGCTGACTTCCAGGATCAGGTTCTTGTTCCCGGCAGCTTCCAGCTTCTCCACGACCTCATGGAGAGCCTCCAGGCTGTCCGCGCGGACGCCCAGCAGCGCCTTGGCGCCGGCAGCAACGGCACTCATGTCGGCGTAGTTGTCAGGGGTAGCGCCATTGACGATGACATCGCAGCCTGCGGCGGTCTCAACGCCGGCCTTCATGGCCTCCACGTCGGTGCAGCTGAGGACCAGGGGGCGGCCCAGGGCCTTGGCCTTGGTCACCAGGGCGGCAAAGTCGGCGGGCGCCTTATCGTTGCTGTGGCGGACATAGACCATCTCCACATACATCCGCTCGCT
>JAAZZJ010000192.1 GCA_014237695.1 Oscillospiraceae bacterium
GCTTTTTGCCTCGCTGGACAAAAAATCCACTCGCCAATCCGCACACGTTGAGATATTAAACAGGCTCTGAGAAAAATATCAGGAGAACATCGCCATGAGAAAAGAACTTCCCAAAACCTATGAGCCCCAGGAGACTGAGGGCAAGATCTATCAGTCCTGGCTGGATGCCGGCTGCTTCAAGGCGGCCCCCAACCCGGACAAGAAACCCTTTTCCATCGTCATGCCGCCCCCCAACGTCACCGGCCAGCTCCACATGGGGCACGCCATGGACTGCACCCTCCAGGATATCCTCACCCGCTATAAGCGGATGCAGGGCTATGAAGCCCTCTGGATGCCCGGTACGGACCACGCGGGCATTGCCACCCAGATCAAGGTGGAGGAGGAGCTGCGCAAGAACGAGGGGCTGACCCGCTACGACCTGGGCCGGGAGAAATTCCTGGAGCGGGTGTGGGACTGGAAGCACAAATACGGCAACCGCATTGTGGAGCAGCAGCGGAAGCTGGGTGCGTCCTGCGACTGGGACCGGGCCCGGTTCACCATGGACGAGGGCTGCTCCAAGGCCGTCCGGGAGACCTTCTGTGAGCTTTACGACAAGGGACTCATCTACAAGGGCAGCCGTATTATCAACTGGTGCCCCCACTGCATCACTGCCCTCTCCGACGCGGAGGTGGAGTATGTGGACAAGCCCGGCCATCTGTGGCACATCCGTTATCCCCTCTCCGACGGCAGCGGTGATCTGGTGGTGGCCACCACCCGCCCGGAGACCATGATGGGCGACACCGGCGTAGCCGTGAACCCCGAGGACGAGCGGTTCAGGCACCTTGTGGGCAAGACCTGTATCCTGCCCATCATGAACCGGGAGATCCCTATTGTTGCCGACGAGTATGTGGAGCTGGGATTCGGCACCGGCGCGGTGAAGATGACCCCCGCCCACGACCCCAACGACTTCGAGGTGGGCCTGCGTCACAACCTGGAGACCATCCGGGTCATCGACGATAACGGCACGATCAACGCCAACGGCGGGCCCTACAACGGCATGGACCGCTACGAGTGCCGCAAACAGCTGGTCAAGGATCTGGAGGAGCAGGGATACCTGGTCAAAACCGAGGAGTACAGCCACAACGTGGGCACCTGCTACCGGTGCAGGAACGACGTGGAGCCCCTTATCTCCGCTCAGTGGTTCGTGAAGATGGCCCCTCTGGCCGAGGAGGCCCTCCGGGTGGTCAACGACGGCGAGGTGAAGTTCATCCCCGAGCGCTTCTCCAAGACCTACACCAACTGGATGGAGAACGTCCACGACTGGTGTATCTCCCGCCAGCTTTGGTGGGGCCACCAGATCCCCGCCTGGACCTGCGCCGACTGCGGGCATATCACCGTGGACCGCGCCGACCCTACCTGCTGCGCCAAATGCGGCAGCGCGAACATCCAGCGGGACCCCGATGTGCTGGACACCTGGTTTTCCTCCGCACTGTGGCCCTTCTCCACCCTGGGGTGGCCGGATAAGACCCCGGAGCTGGATTATTTCTATCCCACCTCTGTGCTGGTCACCGGCTATGACATCATCTTTTTCTGGGTGGCCCGGATGATCTTCTCCGGCTGCGAGCAGATGAAGAAATTCCCCTTTGAGAAGGTCCTCATCCACGGCCTGGTCCGGGACGATAAGGGCCGGAAGATGTCCAAATCCCTGGGCAACGGCATCGACCCCCTGGAGATCGCCGGCAAATACGGCGCGGACGCCCTGCGCTTTAACCTCATCACCGGCAACAGCCCCGGCAACGACATGCGCTTCTACGTGGAGAAGTGCGAGGCCATGCGCAACTTCGCCAACAAGATTTGGAACGCCAGCCGGTTCGTTCTCATGAACCTGACCATCGATGAAGTGAAGCTACCGGAGAAGCTGGAGCTGGAGGACAAGTGGGTCCTTTCCAGGCTGAACGGCCTCATCAGGGAGGTCACCGAGAATCTGGACGCCTACGAGCTGGGCGTGGCCTCCGCCAAGGTCTACGACTTTATCTGGGACACCTACTGTGACTGGTATATCGAGCTGACCAAGTCCCGGATGCAGGGCGAGGGTGCGGAGAACGCCCAGAACGTCCTCTGCTACGTCCTCATCCAGATGCTGAAGCTCCTGCACCCCTTTATGCCCTTTATCACGGAGGAGATTTATCAGGCTCTGCCCCATGTTCCCGGCGAGGAGAGCGAGTTTTTGATGAAGACCGCATGGCCTGTCTATGACGGGAAATTCTCCTATCCCGCTGAGGAGGCGGCTATGGAGGAGATCATGGATCTGATCCGGGCCATCCGGACCCGCAGGGCGGAGATGAACGTGGCCCCGGGCCGGAAGGTCCAGCTTACCGTGGTCACGGAACGCCGGGAGACCTTCACTGCCGGTGCGCCCTTCTTCCAGCGTCTGGCGGGAGCCAGCGAGGTCCATGTCACGGACGCCGCACCCGCCGCGCAGGGCATGGTGGAAGTCATCACCCCCGCCGCACGGGCGTTTATGCCCCTTGCCGAGCTGGTGGACATCCAGCAGGAGCTGGAGCGGATCGCCAAGGAGAAGGCCAAGGCCGAGGGCCACCTCAAGGGCATCGAGGCCAAGCTGAATAACGAAGCCTTCATCTCCAAGGCTCCGGAGCATATTGTTCAGAACCAGCGGGAGCAGGCAGAGAAGCTGCGGGCCCTCATTGCCCAGCTGGAGCAGTCTGAGGCTGCCATGCGGGGCTGAGCGGCGATCGACAGGATATAAAAAGCGCCCGGTTTCCAGTTTTGATACTTGCCGATCCACAGTGTATAATTTGGAATATTCCATTGAGTTTTAAGCTTGACGGAATTTTGACTTTCTCCCTATATGATGAAAAAGACTGGAGGTGTCCGCATGGCATATAGAATTTTAATTGTTGATGATGAGCCGATCCTGACCGAACTGCTTTCCTCCCATTTACAGGATCACGGCTATACGGTTTCCGTTGCCAACAGCAGCGATGAAGCTCTGGCAAAGCTGAATACAAAGCCGAATCTTATTCTTCTGGACATCAATATGCCGGGGATGGACGGGCTGGAGTTGTGCAAAGTCATTCGGAATCATATTGTCTGCCCTATCCTGTTCCTGACGGCGCGGATCACCGAACAGGATAAGGTCAGCGGCCTGCGGGCCGGAGGGGACGACTATATTACCAAGCCATTTGGCTTGCAGGAATTGATCGCCCGTATTGAGGCACATCTGCGCCGGGACGAGCGAAGCAAGCGCCCGCCAGAGGTTGTGACCTCCCAAGGGCTGATTATCAACCTCTCAGACAGAAAAGTGTTTTGGAATGAACAGGAGCTTTCTTTTTCAAAGCGGGAATTTGACATCGTCGAATTTCTGTCCTCTAACCCGAATCAGGTTTTTGACAAAGAACGTATCTATGAGGCGGTATGGGGCTATGACGCGGAGGGCGACAGCAGCGTGATTAAAGAGCATTTTTCTTCAATCGGTTTCTGTCTGGTATCGTTCTTGGAATATAGCCTCGCCGGCCTTTTCCCCGAACCACTTTATATTCATAGCCAAGAAATTTGATGTACTTCTTTCGAATATCTGTTATCAGCGTCTTCTCTGGGGATAATGTCAGCTTCATTTTGCTTTGGAGAAATGCCTGTAGTCTGACTTTCCAGCTTTCGGCATGGGCGCGGGTATCAGTGACAATAACAAAATCGTCTGCATACCGCACAAGGTAGCCTGGAATCAGGGCCGTCTTTTTCAATGGGGCTTTGTCCTGTGGTTTGCGGTACTGGTATTGGGTCCGCTTTGTTTCCCATTGTTTGGATACCCATTCGTCCATAATATCCAGATAGACATTTGCAAGCAGCGGGCTGATTAGCCCACCCTGCGGTGTCCCTTCCTCGTTTACCTCGCACTCATCCATGACCCCAGCTTTCAGCATAGCTTTGATGATTTGCAGGACCCGCCTGTCCTTAACGCCCATGTGATATAGACGCTTTAGAAGAATGGCGTGGTCAATGTGGTCAAAGCATTGGCTGTGCCCATGGAACACCACTCCTTTCCGCTGGCGGTCCAGTCACTGCATGGTCATGCCCTGCTCAGGTGAGTACCTGGCTGGGCGTTTGTATGGTTTCCACTCTCCGGGTGTGGACAGGATCGGTCCACATCTCCTGGAAACCCGCCGCGATGGACTCACAGGCTCCAAGCCCACTGTCCAACGCCTCCTGATTGATTTTGGAGAACTGGCCTGCCAAGTCAATGATATAGTTCTCCAGCCCGATAATAATATTTTCTTTCCTGCCCTCACTCAGTTCCGGCGCATCGACTCCGTTTTGGGCGGCGGACACCGCATCATCAAAGAGGGCGCCATAGTGTTCTTCCCGCACCACTGGATCATCGTCCTCTTCGAAGGGGTCAGGCCAAAACGCCGCAAGACCGCAGATGAAATCCCGCAGGGCAGGGAGTTGTTCACCGCTGCCATGAGCGGCGAGACAGGCCCCATGTCCGATGAGTCCGTGCAGACAAAGCCGTATCTCCTTGAACCGCGCGTGATAGAACTCATCTGAAAAGTTCCAGCCCTTGAGTTTTTTCGGCGGGATATTTCCGGCAATACAGGCCAGCGCGGGACAGGACTGGAGTTTTCTTGAGAGCGGCGATCCGGGGTTTCGCATGTGCCCCATGATAAAATGCCGCACACGGGGCTTTCCAGGCTCGATCAGTAACAATTTACCTCTTCCTTTCACTGCATGGTCATGCCCTGCTCAGGCCGGGACATAGCCCCGTTTCGGCGGACATACAGTCCAGTATTTCTGGAGCTGTAGATGCTCTCGAACTCGTGGGTCAGGGCGGCGTAGGCGGTGAAGTCGACGCAGCGGTCGATCACCTTTTTGTCCAGGCCCTTCTCCAGCAGTTCTTTCTCTGCCTTCTCCCGGAAGCTGCCGATCTCTACGAACTCATAGCTGTCCAGGCGGCCGGCGATCTCCACCGCCTCCTCCAGACTGGCACAGTCCTCCGATTCCATCGCCGCCTGGAGCTGCCGGAGGCCGCATTCGCCGCGCCCGGCCAGAGCCTCCGCAATGGCGGCTCTGGCTGCGGCAGCATCCTCCGGGGCGGCCTGGCTGGACATCTTCTCCAGCATGGGGACGGCTTTCAGCACATCCTGCTGGGCCGGGGCAGTAAAATCACGGACAAATTCCTTGCCGTT
>JAAZZJ010000193.1 GCA_014237695.1 Oscillospiraceae bacterium
GGCTCCGGGGTCTCCGGATCGCCGGGCTCCTCCGCGTCCGGAACCTCCGGGACCGTGGTCTCCGGATCCTCGGAGAGGGCCATGTCTCCCTCGCCGCCGGAGTAGCCGGGGGTCATCTCCACGGGGTACCAGCCGCACCCGCCGATATAGACCTCCACCCAGGCGTGGGCGTCGCTGTCCAGCACCTCCCCCCGGCCCTGGCTGTCCAGCGAAACGGCGTAGCCGGACACATACCGGGCCGGGATACCCTGCAGCCGCAGCAGCAGAGCCCCGGCGGTGGCGAAATGGACGCAGTAACCCCGTCCCTGACGCAGGAAATGGCTCACAAAGTCCTCTCCCGCCTCCATGGCGGGGGTGCCGGAGTCATAAAGCGCCAGCATCTCCAGCAGCTCTGCGGTCCGGGAGGCGGCAGTCATCACCGCCCGGAAGCGCTCCGGCGGGTCCATGCCGTCCGTCAGCTCCACCATGCCGCCGAAGTCCTCCAGAGCGGAGCCTGCATAGACCGTCTGCCGCACCTGCTCAAGGCTGGCCTCCAGCTCCCTGCGCTCCTCCTCCCCGGCGTCCTCCAGCCTTGACTCCATGCCCTCGATCACCAGCTGCCATCTCTCGCCGCTCAGGCAGCTCTCCAGCGCCTCCCGGGCAGCGTCGGGGACGGCCAGGTAGCCCGGCAGAACCTCCTGCCGGTAGCGCAGCTCCTCCTCCGCCAGCCGGCCGGCGAGGGGGGTAAAGCCGTCCTCCGGCGTGCCGGTGACACAGCCCACCTCATAGCGCTCCGTGGAGGAGAATAACCCGGCCGTCCAGTTCTCCCCGCCGGATATGGCGAGCCGCCCGGACTCGTCCGCCATCTCCCAGCCGCCGATAAGATCGATAAAGTGGTAGGGGTAGTAGTACGTCCCCTGAAAGGAAATATCCCGGATGGACAGGACGGCGGCCCCGCCGCCCGCCAGCGTTCTGGCGGGGTACAGGGAGGGCGCGGCCCCGGTCCCCGTCTCCAGCCGCTCCCAGGCCTCGCCGGTATAGGTCCCCAGGGACCCGCCCCGGAGGTAGATTCGTCCTCCGCCGGGCTGGTTGGAGGACACGGTCATCACCGTCCGGCCCGCATAGCGCCGGGGCCCCGCCGCCAGCAGGTCCTCCCGCTGCCGGAGGCCGGTGCCGCCGGAAGCGGAGGTGCCGGAAATCTCCGCCGCAGGGCCGGAGACCGCAGTGCTTCCGCCCTCGCCGGGGATGCGGAAGTCCAGCCCCAGCTCCGCGAAAAGCCCGTTCTCCAGCGCCTCCAGATCCATATTCATCAGCCGCTCCGCCTGGGCCGTCACGCCCCGGATCAGGCTGCTGCGGGCATCGGTGGCCCACTGGGGGCGGGTGTAGCCCTCCATGGGCAGGGCAATCACCAGCGAAAGGATCAAAGCCCACATACCGGCCAGGCTCAGCAGCTGGGCCCGGCCCAGGCTCTCCGGGTCCCTCCGGGGGAACAGGGCGGTAAGCAGCATAGCCCCCCAGGCGGAAAAGGAGGCCAGCATGGCCCCCCACATGGGCAGCGTCCCCTCGATAATGGCGGGCAGTACCGGCACCACGCTCAGCATGGCCGCCAGATACCACGCCCTTGCCCGTATTACCGTCAGAGCCATCACCAGCGCCAGCAGCGCACACAGCAGGTACAGCGCCGCCGGGTACCTGTCAACGAGGTCCCAGATCCCCGGCCCCATCCCGGACAGGGTCCAGCCCTCGTTCACCCTCTCCCACAGAAGCCGGCAGGCGAGGCCCCCCGCCGCCAGCAGGGCCAGAGCGGCCCAGGCGCCCCGCCGCCATGCCAGCAGCGCCGCCGAGGCAGCCGAGGCGGCCACGCAGCAGGCGATCAACGCCCCCAGGTCCGGCTGGGGGCCGAAGGCATAGACGGACACCCAGGCGAGAGCCCCGCCCAGCGTCAGAAGCAGGGTGGTAAGCGTGTCGCCCAGCAGCAGCAGGAGCTTCCCCCCGATATGTTCGCCGTCAAGCCTCCCCATGGGGAACCTCCTTCCCGGTGACGTGGATCTGATAAATGGCCCCGCCCCCCTCCCGGGTCAGGGCCTGCTCCAGAATGGAGCGGCCCCGCACGGGGGCCGGGTCGGACAGGATCGCCGCCAAGCAGGCCTCCCAGTCCCGCTCTCCCCCGACCCGGAAGGAGCGCAGCGCGCCGGTCTCCGGGTGGAGCCAGCGGACCTCATGGACCCGCTCCTGCTCCAGCAGGGCCATACTGGTCCCCTCCAGCCGGTCCAGAGTCCGGTCCACCACGGCCGGCAGGCCGAAGTGGTCGAAGGTCAGCACCGGCAGGGGCCGGGTGTCCTCCGGGGGCTCCCGGGTCACCAGCTCGTCCCGCTTGGCGGTCATCTTCCAGTGGATCATTCTGAGGCTGTCCCCCTCCCGGTAGGGGCGCAGCTCGTAGGTCTCGCCGAATACGGCCTTTCCCCCCGGCCGGGGGACGGGAGCGCCGGCGTCCTCGGGCAGCTCCACGGCGCCCGGATGCTCCGGCAGGGGCGCTATGGTCAGGGACGCCGGGGCGGACCGCCCCACCGGCAGGGCGAACAGCCCCAGGCAGTCCCACGCCCACAGCCGTTCCGTCTGAAAATCCAGGATGCCGCAGTGGTCCGTCTCCAGCTTCCAGCGGCATTCCTCTTCCGGCGCCGCGCCGCGGATGACCGTTTTGACCCGGTGTACTTGTCCGGTGAGGCGGTTGGTCAGACGCAGGCGGCAGGAGACCCTGGCCACCGGCAGCCGGAACCGGTTGGTCAGGCGCAGGAACCAGGAGGCGTTCTCCCCCCGTTGGATCCATGCGGCGGACCCTCCCAGCTCCGCCCGGCACCCCAGCATGGCGGGCAGGCTGACGGCCAGTCCCAGAAAGGGCAGGGCCGCCACAGCGAAAAAAATGAAATGGAACAGGTAGCCCACGTCCAGGATTTGCCCCAGGAACGCCAGCAGCAGGGCGAGGGCATAGAGCATCCATCGTCTCAGCATGGCGCTACTGCACCCTGGGCGGGTCCACGCTCTGCAGGGCGGCGCGGGCAATCTCCCGGGAACCGGTGGTGCGCTCCGCGCCGGGAACCATCAGCAGCCGGTGGGCGACGGCGTCCACCCAGATGGTCTGCACGTCCTCCGGCACCACATAGTCCCGCCCCCGCAGAAAGGCCACCGCGCGGCTGACCGCGGTAACCGCCAGGGTTGCCCGCGGGCTGGCTCCCTGGAGGAGCTGAGGGTGCTTTCGGGTAGCGCCCACCAGCCGGATGATGTACTTCATGATCTCCTCATCAACATGGACGTCTCCGGCGGCCTGGCGCATCTGCTCCAGGCTGGCCCGGTCCACCACCTGCTCCGTGCCCTCCATACCGTGACTGTACTGGCGGCGGCGCAGCAGCTCCAGCTCCTCCGCCGGGGAGGGGTAGCCCATGCTCAGGCGCAGAAGGAAGCGGTCCAGCTGGCTGTCCGGCAGCTTCTGGGTGCCGGAGGCCCCCGCCGGGTTCTGGGTGGCGATCACCATAAAGGGCTGGGGCACCGGGCGGCTGACGCCGTCCACGGTGACCTGCCCCTCCTCCATGGCCTCCAGGAGGGCGGACTGGGTACGGCTGGTCGCCCGGTTCAGCTCATCGGCCAGGAAGAGGTTGCACATCACGGCCCCAGGCTGGTAGGTCATCTTCCCGGTCTCCTTATTATAAATGGAAAAACCTGTGATATCGGAGGGCATCACGTCCGGGGTAAACTGCACCCGGGAGAACTGCAGGTTCAGCGCCTTGGCGAAAGCCAGCGCCAGGGTGGTTTTCCCCACGCCGGGGATATCCTCCAGAAGGATGTGGCCCCTGGCCAGAACGGCGGCCAGGACCTTGACAAGGACCGCATCCTTGCCTACAATGGCTTTTTTTACTTCCGTGACGACTTGCGCGGCCAGATTTCGTTCGTTCATAGCAGGTCCTTTCTTCCTTGCCGCCCCCGGGCCGGGGCGGCAAGGAATTTTCTCCTACGATTATACGGTGATTTCTCCCCCGCGTCAACAGAAGAATAGAAAATCCCCTGTGGGATAAACTAGCAAAAACCAACAAGGAGAAACGAAAATGTATTCTGCCAACAAGCGATCTCTTCTGATTTTCAGCATCATGACCACCGCCGTGCTGGCCGCGGCGGCGGCCCTCGCCCTGTGGAACGGAGGGGAGGCGCTTCCCGCCGCCTCCACCGCCGCCGTCCCCGTCTCCGGAGGGGACTGGGGCCTCTCCTTCCCCACCCAGGGAGAGCCCCCCAGCGGCAACGCCTCCCCGGAGGAGCTGGCCAAATACGACGCGTATTATCTGGGGAATACTACCCAAAAAGTAATCTACCTGACCTTTGACTGCGGCTATGAGAACGGGAACACGGAGCAGATTCTGGATGCCCTGAAAAAGCACCACGCCCCCGCCGCCTTCTTCGTAGTGGGCCACATGATCGAGTCCGCCCCGGACATTGTGCGGCGCATGGCCGATGAGGGGCACGTAGTCGGCAACCACACCTTCCACCACCCGGATATGTCCAGCATCTCCCAGAAGGAGGCCTTTCAGCAGGAGCTGGACAGCCTGGCGGACCTCTACCAGCAGACCACCGGCAAACCCCTCTCCCATTTTTACCGCCCGCCCCAGGGAAAATACAGCGAAGAAAATCTGAAGCAGGCACAGGAGCTGGGATACAAGACGGTTTTCTGGAGTCTGGCCTACGTGGATTGGAACACCGACAGCCAGCCCTCCCCGGAGCAGGCCTATGCCAAGCTCCTCCCCCGGATTCATGACGGAGCCATCGTCCTCCTCCACTCCACCTCCCGGACCAACGCGGAAATTCTGGACGACTTGCTGAGCAAGTGGGAAGCTATGGGGTATACCTTCCGGTCCCTGAACGACCTGCCGTAAATTTCCTGATCCGTTTTCACCGACCGGCCCTTCCAGCAAAAAAAGACGCACCGCATAGCGGTACGTCTTTTTTGTCCTGTGTTGATAAAAAAGATGCAGACGATCATTATGCGCCAAAAGCCAACTCGAAGCCCAGCGCAGCGGGTTCGAGTTGGAAAGGAGGAGCAAAGGAGCGGAACGCAGTTTTATGTGGAGCTGGGCCGGAAGTACCACATGGACCCGCGGACGGCAAAGCGGTACGCGGAATCGCCGCAGAAGCCGGAGTACACATTGAGCGAACC
>JAAZZJ010000194.1 GCA_014237695.1 Oscillospiraceae bacterium
ACGGACGGTATGAGGACTGGTATGTCGTCCGCTACGGGGATTATACGGGGTACGCAGCGGCGCAGTTCATTCGGTGAACCGCGCACGCGGTCCCGCCCTCCCGAGGCGCGTCAGGCGTCTCCCGGGAGGGCTTTTGGGATGTCTGAAGGACTGCCTGCCAGGCGCGGCATCCCGCCGTATCCGGGAATACTGAGCCGGCGGCCGTCACAGACCCTGTGTCCGCAATTTTTCAAAAGGCAAAAACTCCCCCAAAGGCCGGAAATTCTCCGGAAATTTTTCGCCGCAAGCCGGATTTGAGCCAATTTCCAGGAGATATACCTCGCCAGAGGATGCGATGTGCAGCCCACCCCTTGAAAAAGGGGCTTTCTTTTCCTTTCCGGCTGTGGTATACTGAATGCCAAAGTCACCCAGCCTTTGCCGGAGGGAGGTATTCCCCTGCCGACGGCAAAAACCGGAGGGCTTTTTCCATGCGCCCAGCATTCATTGAAAAGGAGAGTATATATCGTGTTCGGGAAAAAAGCGGACTCTCCCATCCGGGGGAGCAAAAAAAGCCTCAGCGGCAAAATCCTGAGAAACACAACCCTCAACATTCTGGCTCTGGTCATCGTGTGCTGCGCCATCATGGCCGCCGCCATGCAGTTTCTGGCCAACAATATCCTGCTGGACAGCCTGCAGCCCATGGCCCGGCAGTCAGCAAAAACCGTGGAAGCCAACATACACATGCTGGCGGACCGGATGATGGCCATCGCGGGAGACCCCCGTATGAGCGCGGCAGGGGAAGCGGACGCCATGACACTCCGGGCAAGCCGGAACGAAGTGCTGGAGGAAGCCGCCGAAATTTACGAGCTGTATGACATCGCTCTCTACGGCCAGGATGGCCGCATCGTCCAGGGAACCGCCGGCGCGCCGGAGAGCCTGGACAGCAGCTTCCTGTCCCTCCTCCAGGAGACGGACAATCTGACCATTGACGCCTCCACTGTCTCCCGGAACCGCCTGGGCATCACCATGGGAATGCCGGTGAAGGACGACGGCGGGGCAGCCGCCCTGTACGTGGTAGGCGTTTATAAATACGACACCCTCAACGACGTCATCACCAGTATCAATATCGGCCGGCACGGCATGGCCTACATGGTCAGCCATACCGGCGCCATCACCGGCCATCCGGACCAGTCCCTTGTCCTGTCCGGAAGCACCGTCTCCCAGCTCAGCAGCGGGAACCAGAGCGCGGCAGCCCGGATCACCAGCGACGAAACCGGCGCCGCGGAGTTCCCGGTGGACGGAAAAACCATGCTGGTGGCCTTCTCCCCCATCCGGGGAACCCAGTGGTCCCTGGTCATTCAGGTCCCCAAGGCGGACTACAGCTCTTATATCAACGGCGCCATGATTGTGGCGGTGCTGGCCACGCTGGCGGTGCTGGCGGTCTCCATTCTGGTGGTGCTGCGCCTGGCCCGATCCATTTCCCGTCCCGTGAAGAGCGTGACGGAGCGGATGATCGCCCTGTCGGGCGGCGACCTCCATACCGAGGTGGTTCAGGTCCGGTCCGGAGATGAATTGGAGGTGCTGACACGGACCCTTGGAAGCACCGTCGGGAGCATCAACCGCTACATATCCGATATTCAGCAGGTGCTGACCCAGATGGCGGCAGGGCATCTGTTCGTGGAGCCCCGTGTGGACTACAAGGGGGATTTCTCCCTGATCCAGTCCAGCCTGCGCGCCATTCTCCAGTCCATGAACGATACCATCCTGGGCTTCCGGGCCGCCGCCTCCCGGCTGGCGGAGATGAGCGAGGAACTCAACGGCCAGTCCGGCCAGCTGCATCAGGCCTCCGTGGAACAGACCCAGTCCACAGAGGAGCTGGTAGGCGAGGTCACCCATGTAAAAGAACAGCTGGCCTGCGTCACGGAGAACAGCGTCCAGACCCAGGCAAAGACCGGGGAGATTTCCCAGTGCATTCAGGAGGCCAATACCCGTATGGCTGCCCTCTCCCGCGCCATGGACGGCATCAGCGCCAACGCCCAGAAGATCACCCAGATTGCCAAATCCATTGAGGACATCGCCTTCCAGACCGGCATCCTGGCCATCAACGCCTCCATTGAGGCCGCCCGGGCCGGAGACGCCGGAAAGGGCTTTGCCGTTGTGGCCGACGAGGTCCGCCAGCTGGCTTCCAAAAGCAGCGAAGCCGCCCAGAGCGCTGCGGAAACCGTCAGCAGCACCCGGGCCATCATTCAGAACGGCGTGGAGCTGGCCGCCGAGACCGCCGGTTCCCTCAAGGACATCTCCGCGGTTTCCGGCCAGATCAGCGCAATCACCGATCGGCTGGCGGCGGCGGTCCACGGTCAGGAGAGCGCCCTGTCCGTTATGGAGGAGCGGATCGAAACCATCGCCGCCATTGCCGAGCGAAACCTGCAGAACGCCAGCGGCACGGAGCAGTCCAGCGGACTGCTGGCAAGAGAGGCGGAATCTCTCCGCTTCCAGGTGAAGAAATTTGTTGTGAAGGAGGACTGCGGCAAATGAAGCGCATCCTGAGTTTTGTCCTGGCCCTGCTGCTGGCGGCGTCCCTGACCGCCTGCGGCAGCGAAACCGCCCTTCAGGACGGCTACTACACCGCCCAGGCCGCCGAGTACAGCCACGGCTGGAAGGAATACATCACCATTATGGTCAAGGGCGGCAGCATCGTTTCCGTGGAGTATAACGCCGAGAATCCCAGCGGGTTCATCAAAAGCTGGGACAACGCCTACATGCAGAACATGCTGCATACGTCGGGCACATATCCCAACGAGTACACCCGCTTCTACGCCGCGCAGCTTCTGGAGCGGCAGGAGGCGGACCGCATCGACGCCCTGTCCGGAGCCACCTCCTCTTACGGCTCCTTCCAGAAGCTTGCCGCCGCCGTACTGGAGCAGGCCCGGAAGGGGGATTCCAGCATCGTTTTCGTGGATACGGCGCACTGAGAACCTGTATAGCCGAAACCGTTCGGGGGACGCTTCACAAAGAAGCGTCCCCCGAATGCTGTTTCCCTCAGAAGGGAGTCTATTCGTCCCTATAGGACGACATGCGCTGAAACTCCTCGAACATCCCATCCACATTCCTCAGGAGCATGTATTCCCCGTCCGGGGTTTGGAGCCCACCCCGGTCAAGGATAAACGATGCCATCTCCTCGCCGCGGAAGTCACGGAAGGTTACGGCGACGCGTCTGCTCCGCTTTTCCGCCTGTCCGGCGGGCCCTTCCGGTTCAAAGCTCTGGTAGAGCTTCCACAGCCGCCCCACTTCCTCCGGGTTCATGATGCAGGAGCTGTAAGAGGACTGGGAGCCGTAGGTCAGCCTGACGCTGGCGGATGCCGGGCCGCCCCGGTCAATCCGCTGGAGGTAATAGACGTATTCCGAGGCATCCAGCCAGACCTGGTTGAAGGTCGAGCTTGGCCGGGTCCAGGCCGTAGGCGCGGCGTCTGTCCAGAAGGCCTGGGCCATGGGCTGAATCTTGAAAAAATACTGCGCATCCTCCAAATCTACCGGTTCAGCGGCATTTTCCACACACCAGTGCGCCCCCAGTGTCCTGAATTCCTCCGAAAGCGCGCTGCTGTCCGCAGACCAGTAGGTTCTGTGGGGACCGTCCTGCTCCAGAATCTCTCTTCTCCGGTCCAGGGTCTCCTGACCATAGCTGTCCAGCATCACTTCCCTCACGCTCGTCCCGGGCGGAAGGGCGAGGACATCCCAGTCCCCTCCAAGGACGGTTCCGTTCATAATCCTGTACGTCCCCTCATGCCACGATTGGCCCGGGCCGTACTGCCGGATCAGCTCCTCCCGGACCGCGCCGAAATCCGCGTCGTTGGGGTAGTCCAGCCGGACGGAGTACAGGCCCCAATCCGAGCCCTCATACCGCATGAAGCGGAAGTACGCCGTGTCCGCCGTTCCGCCGAAGCCGGGCACGCCGCTGGCGGTCAGGCACCAGACGTCCTCCTCCCCGGCCTGGGCCCCGTTCTCCAGAATCTGCTTCTCCCCGATCTCCAGGGTCTCGATCACCGTCTCCACGCTGTCGTTCCAGTGGAGACCCGGGAACTCCAGAAGAGCGGGCGCTCCCGGGAAGGCCTCCGTTCCGGCGGCCTTCTTCGCCCCGCCGCCGAAGCTGCACGCCGCCAGCAGACAGGCCAGCAGGGCCGCCAGCACCGCGGTGACCTTCCGCGTCCGGGGCGCTCTGGCGATGAAAGCGA
Organism: Oscillospiraceae bacterium; assembly: GCA_014237695.1. Taxonomy (GTDB): domain Bacteria; phylum Bacillota; class Clostridia; order Oscillospirales; family Oscillospiraceae; genus Pelethomonas. The sequence continues at coordinate 4,209 of JAAZZJ010000194.1, forward strand.
TGCGCTCCGCCATGGCCCGCTTTCCGGCGGTCATGGTGGTTGCTATATGCAGAAGCGCGGCGGGATTCCGTCCCCTGGAAACCATGCCCAGGAGGGTCTGGCCGTAATCGATGCGCTCCTCCTCGCCGAGCCACCGGAGGGCGGAGGCGTCGCAGGCCAGCTCACAGTCCCGGCGGCAGAGGGCCGCCGCCCACCAGACCAGGGGGTTGTACCAGTGAACGGCCAGGCAGACGCCCCGCAGAACAGACCACAGCTGATCCCCGTTGCGGTAATGGGCGTACTCGTGGGCCAGAATATGCTCGGGATGCTCCGCGTCCATGGCCGCCTCGTTCAGATAGACGGCGGGGCGGAACAATCCGGAGAGGCAGGGGGACGAGAGGCCGTCCGCCTCGTATACCGGCAGGCTTCCGGACCAGGGGGCGGCGGGAACGTTCAGCCGCCGCCGGGTCCTGCGCAGGCGGAGGCAGAACAGCAGGTTGCTGGCCGCCATCACGCTCCCAACTGCCGCCATACCGGTTTTCCAGATCACGTCCGGCCAGTCGATGAACTCCCACCGGCTGAAGGGAATCTCCGGAGGGAGGATCTTGGCCGCGGCCTCCGCGTTCCCGGCGGGACGCACCGCCGGGGAGGGCTGCACAGGCCGGACCGCCGGTTCTGCGGCAGGCGGCGAACTGGACTCCTCGCTGGGATCGGGGTAGGTCTCCCGGATGGATATCCGGATATCCTCTGCCGCGCCCATGACGCTTACCGGCGCGGTGAACAGGGTCCCGGGGATCAGCAGCCGGGCCGCCACCAGCAGCCACAGGGCGTACTGCACCCGGGGGGCGATCCGTCCCCGCACGGCCTGCCGGAAGATTGCCAGCAGCAGGATCAAAATAGAAGATGTAAGGATGATCTCCTTCATTTTCGTTCCCTCCTCGCTTTCTCCAGTACGGCGGACAGCTCCTTGATGTCC
>JAAZZJ010000195.1 GCA_014237695.1 Oscillospiraceae bacterium
GAGCGCTGGATCTTGCCGTCCTGAACATAGCAGCCCGCCACGGTGCCCACGCCGGACACCTTGTAGGTCTGCCGGATCTCCGCGTGGCCGATGAGGGCCTCCCGGAACTTGGGGGCCAGCATACCCTTCATGGCGGCCTCCACCTCGCCGATGGCGTCGTAGATGACCCGGTACATCCGCATATCCACGTTGCTCCGGGCGGCGCTGTCCCGTGCCGCAGGGTCGGGCCGGACGTTGAAGCCCACGATGATGGCCTTGGAGGTTGCCGCCAGCATCACGTCGCTCTCGCTGATAGCGCCCACGCCGGAGTGGATGACCCGCACCCGGACCTCCTCGTTGCTCAGCTTCTCCAGGCTGGCCTTTACCGCCTCGGCGGAGCCCTGGACGTCGGCCTTGACAATGATGTTCAGATCCTTGACCTCACCGGCCTGGATCTGGCTGAACAGGTCCTCAAGAGAGACCTTCTGCACGGGAGCGTTGGCCTTGGCCCGCTCCTCCGCTTTCCGCTGCTCCACCAGCTCCCGGGCCAGGCGCTCATCGTCCACGGCGTTGAAGGGGCTGCCCGCTCCGGGCACCTCGCCCAGACCGGTGATCTCCACAGGCACGGAGGGCCCGGCCTCGGTGATGCGGTTGCCCTTGTCGTCCAGCATGGCCCGCACGCGGCCCACGGCGGTACCGGCGATGATGATGTCCCCGGCCTTCAGCGTACCGTTCTGGACCAGCAGGGTGGCCACGGGGCCCCGGCCCTTGTCCAGCCGGGCCTCCACCACGGTGCCCTGGGCTGCCCGGTTGGGATTGGCCTTCAGCTCCGCCACCTCGGCGGTGAGGGTGACCATCTCCAGGAGGCTGTCGATGCCCATGCCCGTCTTTGCGGAGATGGGGCAGATGATGGTCTCGCCGCCCCAGTCCTCGGCCACCAGCTCGTACTCGGTGAGCTGCTGCTTGATCCGCTCGGGGTTGGCCTCCGGCTTATCCATCTTGTTGATGGCCACGATGATGGGGATTCCCGCCGCCTTGGCGTGGTTGATGGACTCAACGGTCTGGGGCATGATGCCGTCCTCGGCGGCCACCACCAGGATGGCGATGTCCGTCACCATGGCGCCCCGGGCGCGCATGGAGGTAAAGGCCTCATGGCCGGGGGTGTCCAGGAAGGTGATGGGCTTGCCGTTGATCTCGGTCTGATACGCGCCGATGTGCTGGGTGATGCCTCCGGCCTCGCCCTTGGCCACGCTGGCGGAACGGATATAGTCCAGCAGGGAGGTCTTGCCGTGGTCCACGTGGCCCATGACCACCACGATGGGGGCCCGGGGAACCAGATCCTCCGGCCGGTCCTCGGCGGTGTCAATGAGCTTCTCCTCGATGGTGACCACCACCTCCCGCTCCACCTTGCAGCCCATTTCCTCGGCGGTGATGGCTGCGGTGTCGAAGTCGATGATCTGACTGAGGGAGGCCATGACGCCGTTTTTCATCAGGCTCTTGACCACCTCGGCGCCGGTCTTCTTCATCCGGCTGGCCAGCTCTCCAACGCTGATCTCGTCGGGAATCTTGACGGTAAGGGGGGTCTTCTTGGCGATCTCCAGCTGGAGGCGGCGCATCTTCTCCGCCTCCTCCTGCTTGCGCTTGCTGGAGAAGGACATCTGGCCCCGTTTTTTGCTTCCGGCGTTGCGGAACTTCTCCTTGCTCTGATCCCGGTCACGGCGTCCGCCGCCCGCCCGTCCGCTGCGGTCGGCCATATCCTGCAGCTTTTCGTCGTACTTGTCCAGGTTGACGTTGGTAGCCTTGCGGGTGTCCACCACCTTGGTCTTGGGGACCCGGGAGGCGGTGGGCTGCTGAACGCCCGCCTGCTGCTGGGGCTTCTGCGGCTGCTGCCCCTGGTCCTGACCGGCTGCCGGAGCCGGAGCGCCCTTCGGGGCAGGGGCCGCCTGCTGGGGCTTGCCGGCGGCAGCCTTGGGGGACTGGGCGGCAGGCGCGTCCTTTGCGGGCGCGGCGGGCTGTACCGGCGCGGGCTTCTCCTCCCGCGGCGTATCCGCGTAGATGTCCTGAATACTCACCTGGTTTTTCTGGGTGAGATACTCAAAAACGATATTCAGCTCCTTTTCATCCAGGTTCTGCCCGGATTTTTTCGGCGTAGGGAAATACTTTCCCAGGATCTCGATGATCTGCTTTGTCTGCATCCCGAAGTCCTTCGCCAGCTCGTTTACTTTATACTTGTTCACAATACCCAATCAGGCCACCTCCAGTGTGTGATTCCGGTTTGTACACCATAACACACGTCCGAGGACTCACGCCCCGGGGAATCAATCCCCAGACGTGCGTTATGGTGGTCGTTCCTATTTCTTCCTGTGCTTGACCGGGGGGCGTTTGCCGCCGCCCCGCTGCTGCCGTTCCCTGGCGGTCTTTTCCCGCCGCTGCGCGGCCCGCTCCGCCTTGAGGCGGAGCTTCTCCGTCATCTCGCCGTAGCGCTCCGGGTCTCCCTGGGCCAGCCTGCCCGCCACGGCCCGGGCCAGCCCCAGGTCGGTGAGCGCCGCCATGGCGCAGCTCTTCCGCCCCAGCGCTGCCCCCAGCTCCTCCTTGGAGCAGGGGATCTCCGCCAGCAGGCACTGGCCCTCCTCCGCGAAGTGCATGGCCCTCCTCTGAGCGCCCTCCCCCGCGTCCGCTGCCACCAGCAGGAGGCGGCAGCGCTTGTACCGGCAGGCGTCCCCCGCGGCCTCGTCGCCCACCTCCAGCCGTCCGGCCCGGAGGGCCAGACCGATCATGGACAGGGTGTTATCCATGGCTTTCTTCCCTCATCTGCTCCTCCAGCTGGCCGTAGACCTCCGCCGGGACGGCGGTCTCGAAGGCCCGCTCCAGTGCCCGGCTCTTCCTCGCCTTGGCAAGACACCCGGCGTCGGGGCACACATAGGCCCCCCGCCCCGGCTTCTTGCCCTTGAAGTCCAGACTGATCTCTCCCTCCGGGGAGCGGACCACGCGGATCAGGTCCTTTTTATTTTTCATCTCCCGGCAGCCGAGGCACTGGCGCTGGGGGATCTTTCTTGGCTTCTGCATACTGGGTCCTTTCTTCGCCACCGGTCCAGCCGGAAGGGCTCCTTACTCCTCTTCCCTGTAGCTCTGGGGCTTGATGTCGATTTTGTACCCCGTGAGCCGCGCGGCCAGCCGGGCGTTCTGCCCCTCCTTGCCGATGGCCAGGGAGAGCTGGTCGTCGGGCACCACCACCCGGCACATCTTCCCCTCATCGGACAGCTGCACGTCCACCACGTCGGCGGGGGCCAGGGCGGCGGCGATGAATTCGGCGGGGTCCTCGCTGTACTTGATGATGTCGATTTTCTCGCCCCGCAGCTCGTTGACGATGCTGCCCACCCGCTGTCCGGCAGGGCCCACGCAGGCGCCGATGGGGTCCACGGCCTCGTCGCTGCTCCACACGGCCATCTTGGTCCGGCTGCCTGCCTCCCGGGCGATGGACTTCACTTCCACAATGCCGTCGAAGATCTCCGGCACCTCCAGCTCAAACAGCCGCTTCACCAGTCCCGGATGGGTCCGGGAGATCAGCACCTGGGGCCCCCGTGTGCTGCGGCGGACCTCCACCACGTACACCTTCACGTGCTGGCCCTCCACCAGCTCCTCGGTCCGGATCTGCTCGCTGGAGGCCAGCATGGCCTCCGTGGACTCCGGCCCGGTGCCGATGCGCAGGGAGACGTTCCCCGTCCGGGGATCGATCCGGCTGACCACGCCGGTGAGGATCTCGTGCTGCTTGGAGTTGAACTCATCGTAGACCATGCCCCGCTCGGCCTCCCGGAGGCCCTGGATGATGACCTGCTTGCCGTTTCCGGCGGCGATGCGCCCGAACTCCACGTTGTCCACAGGGATGTTCACCACGCCGCCCAGGTCCACCCGGCCGTATTTGGCCCGGGCTTCCTCCATGCTCATCTGGGTGCCGGGGTTCTCCACCTCCTCCACGATCTCCTTCTGGACGTACATCCGCAGGTCCTTCCTGGCCTCGTCCACGTCCACGATCACGTTTTCCACGCCCTCGTGGTCCTTCTTATAAGCGGTGGTCAGCGCCTGGATGATCTTATCCATCATAAAGGTGGGAGAGATGCCCCGCTCCTTCTCCAGCATATCCAGCGCGGCAAAGATTTCATCACATTTCATGTTCTTACTCCTATTATATTTCCAAAAAAGGTGTTGGTTCCATCAATTATCAAAATTCCACCCGCAGGCGGCACAGCGCCACGTCCGCCTTGGCGAAGGTCATGGAGGCGTCTCCCACCGTAATGGTCACATCCCCGTTGTCGTACCCCGCCAGGATCCCGGCGAACTCCTTCCGCCCGCCCTGGGCCTTATAGAGCTTCACGGCCACGGGACTGCCCATGAACCGCTGGAAATCTCCGGGCCGCTTCAAGGGCCGCTCCGCCCCGGCGGAGGACACCTCCAGGGTGTAGCTCCCCTCGATGGGGTCCGCCTCGTCCAGCAGATCGCTGAGGGCCCGGCTGACCTTCTCGCAGTCCAGGATGTCCACGCCGCCCTCCTTATCAATGTAGATCCGCAGGAACCAGCTGCCGGCTTCCCGGACGTACTCCACATCCCACAGCTCGCATCCCGCCTCTTCCACCACAGGAAGGGCCAGTTTCGCCGTCAGTTCCGTAATTTTCGCCATTGCATCTCCTCATTTTCCGCTGTCACGGCAACATTTGTCCGCTTCCCGCGGAATTTCTCCCGATGAAATTAGGTCAAGAAAAAGAGCGGACCGAAAAGTCCACTCTGGTCTACTAACTCTAACGGTGAGATTATACCACAACGGCCCGGAAAATGCAAGCGTTTTTTCCATGGGGAGCCGGATTTTCCAAAACTTTTTCCCCGGGGGAGGCCCTCCGGCGGCGTCCCTGCCGCCGGAGGCTGGCTTATCCCCTCTGCAGTCCGTCCAGCGTCAGGCCGAAGGCCTCGGCAAACCGCTCCAGAAACCAGGAGACTTCCTCCATCTCCATTCCCCTCAGAGCCTCCAGCGTCTCCCCGGCGGCGTCGCCGAACTCATTGTTCCCCGCCTTACCTACTTTGCTAAACGCAACGTCGGACGCGGACAAACACGTAACACCCTGATCTCATTACTCGTCCTTTTCAGTGGCATCTTGCCCAGTTTCCT
>JAAZZJ010000196.1 GCA_014237695.1 Oscillospiraceae bacterium
GCAGACGGCTTCGATGAGACCGGCAAGCCCCGGCTTCCCCGGCAGGTCGCGGCCCCAGGAGGAAATCTCGATGCCGGTGAGGACCAGCTCCCGGTAGCCCTCCTCCCGCAGGCGGCGGACCTCCCGGACGGCGGCGTCCAGGGGCAGCGAGCGCACCGGCCCCCGGGCATAGGGGATGATGCAGTAGGAGCAGAAGTTGACGCACCCGTCTTCCACCTTCAGCATGGCGCGGGTCCGGGCCGACAGGCCCCCGGCGGGCAGGACCTCGAAGGTCCGGCGGCGGAGGGCTTCATCCAGATTTACGACCGGCTCCTTCTCGTGGGCGGCCTGCTCCAGCAGGTCCAGAAATTTCATCCGGTCCCCGGTGCCGGCGATGAGATCCACATCCAGCCCCTTTACGTCCTCCGGGTGGGTCTGGGGGTAGCAGCCGCAGACCGCTACCACGGCGCCGGGGGACTGCTTCCGGGCCCGGCGGATCATCTGCCGGGATTTTTTGTCGCTGACGGCGGTGACAGTGCAGGTGTTGATGATACAGGCGTCCGCCGGGCCCTCAAAGGGGACCAGCGTGTGGCCGCGGGCGGTCAGCTCCCGCTCCATGGCGGCGGTCTCGTACTGGTTTACCTTGCAGCCAAGGGTGCAGATGGCAATGTTCATAGGCCTTTCCTCTTGCCTTTTCAAGCGATATATGATATCATAAAAAATTACGTTGCAGCGATCCTGCGGTCCAGCCGCTTTTCATACAGATAGAACCATTCCAGCCCGAATTCTTTCAGGCCGATGTCCTCTCTCCCGATCTGGACGAAGCCGTTTTTTTCATAGATACGAATCGCCGGGACGTTGCTCTCCCAGACATAGAGCTGAAGGGCGGCGGCGCCGCGTCTCGACGCTTCCTCCGTGATGAGATCCAGCATTGCCGAGGCGACGCCCCGCCGCAGATGGTTCGGGTGAACGGCGACCATGTGGACGTAGAGGATTCCGCCCTCGCCGGGCTGGTCCTCCTCCGCGCTGGGGCTGGCCGTCAGGGCTATAGACCCGACGGCGGCACCGTCCGCCCATGCGATATAGAGTCCGTCTGCGGCCAGATATTCTGCCGCGTTCTCCCGCGTGGGGTATCCGCCGCGCCGGAAGTTGGGATTGAAGGGCTTGTCCGCCAGGTAGTCGCACATTGCGCCGTACAGTCCTTCCACGGCGTCCAAGTCCTGCGATACGGCCTTTTTGATGACAATATTCATGTTTTATCCTTTCTTACAGGTCGATCCAGATACCTTCGTCCTGAATCTTTGCCCCCTCCAGAGAGCGGTAGAACCGCTGGGCCTCCGGGTTGGCGGCGATGAGGCCGATAAGGGTATCCGCCCCGGCCTCCTTCAGGCGGCGGCGCAGCCCGGCCATCAGTGCCTGTGCCGTGCCCATGTGCCGCTGGCTTTTCAGCACACATATCCAGTCCAGATAGGCTTTTACAGAGCCGTCAAAGTGGGTACAGATCAGGGTGGCGTCGATACGCCCCACTACCTGTCCGTCCCTGTAAGCCAGCAGGGACAGGGCGTTGGCAAAACGGGGGTCCTGAAAGCTCTGCCGGACGGAGGCAATATAGGTATCGTTGATATTCCAGCCCCAGAAATCTTCCTCCTCCCGGAGGCGGCGCTCGAAGTCCAGTACGTCCTTGATGCGCTCCCGGGTGCAGGGCAGTATTTGCAGGTTTTCCATACAGGCGTATTCCTTTCACTGATTTTTCCCATTATAATACACATCCCTCCCCCTGACAAGCGGGAGTTTTCTGTAAGGAGATTATGACTATGCTGTCGATCGAACTTCGTCCCGAGAGCCCTGCCGACTTCCGTGCGGTAGAGGAGCTGACCCGGAACGCTTTCTGGAATCACCACGCTCCCGGATGTGATGAGCATTATCTGGCCCACATCCTCCGGGAGTCCTCCAACTTTGTTCCGGAGCTGGATTATGTTGCCGTCCACGACGGGAAGGTCGTTGGGAGCATTATGTATACCCGTGCATGGATCGTCCTGGACCGGGGCGGGGAGCGCGGGGCCCTGTGCTTCGGACCTCTGGCGGTGGAACCGGCCTTTCAGGGACAGGGCGTGGGCGGCGCGCTGATCGAGCGCACCAAAGTGCTGGCCCAGGAGCTGGGGTATGGGGCGATTTTGATCTTTGGAGACCCGGCGTATTACAGCCGGTTTGGATTCGTGCCGGCAGAGCAGTACGGTGTGGGGACCTCATGGGGGGTATACATTATTTCCCTACAGGCCTGTGAGCTTCAGCCGGGAGCGCTGGAGGACTGCGAGGGGTATTTTGAGGAGAGCAGGGACTTTCAGATTGACCCGGAGAAGTCCGCCGCTTTTGATAAGGGATTTTCCTACAAAGAAAAGGTGGAGGGACTGCCCAGCCAGGAGAGGTTTCAGTGGATCATCCAGCAGACGAAGCCCCGTAGTCCCTGCAGTTGATCCGCGGCCCCTGGGGCCGCACTGTGGGCGGGAAAAGGAGAAGATCATGATATATTTAGACCACGCCGCCACCACACCGGTGTCTCCCGAAGTTGCTCAGACGATGGTGGAAGCTCTGACGAAAGGATACGGCAACCCCTCCGCCCAGTACGCTCTGGGACGGGAGGCCAAGGCCCTGACGGACCGGGCCCGGGGATCCGTTGCCGGAGCCCTGGGGGCCAGGCCGGAGCAGCTGTTTTTCACATCCTGCGGCACTGAGGGCGACAACTGGGCTATCCGGGCCGCCCTGCATCAGAACCGCCGGGTAGGAAAGCATATCGTCACCACGGCAGTGGAACACAGCGCCGTACTCCAGTGTGTAAAGCAGCTGGAGCGGGAGGGTTATACCGCTGACTGCGTGAAACCGGACGGAGAGGGACGCATTTCGGCGGAGGCCGTGCTGAACGCCGTCCGGGAGGATACGGCGCTGGTCAGCGTCATGCTGGTGAACAACGAGACGGGGGCGGTTTTTCCGGTGGCGGAGATTGCTGCCGGACTGAAAGACAGGCCTGCCCTGCTCCACACCGACGCGGTGCAGGGATTTTTGAAGATACCCTTTACCGCAAAGAGCCTGGGGGCGGACTATATCACACTTTCCGCCCACAAGATCGGCGGGCCTAAGGGCGTTGGGGCGCTGTATATCGGGGGACGGGCGAAAAATACGCTGCCCCTTCTCTTCGGCGGCGGGCAGGAGGCGGGGCTGCGGCCCGGGACGGAGCCTGTGGCCCAGATCGCGGGCTTTGCCAAGGCGGTGGAGCTGCGGCAGGAACGGCGGGAGGAGATCATTGCCCACATGAATGCCTGCCGGGACTACGCCAGAGAGAAATTGAGTGCTATTCCGGGCCTGCGGTTCGTGGGACCGGCCAGCGCGCCTCATATCCTGTCCGTGTCCCTGCCGGGGTATCCCAGCCAGAATATCGTGGGGGAGCTGGACGGGAAAGGGATCTGCATCTCCGCCGGTTCCGCCTGCCACCGGGGGAAGGCCAGCCATGTGCTGACCGCCATGGGACTGGATAAGCGGACCGCCGCCGGGACGGTACGGATCAGCTTTGGTCCGGAGACGGAGTTTGCGGATATCGACGCTTTGGCAGAAGCTCTGCTGGAACACAAAAACACCCGGTTCCCTATGCTGTAGGCCTGCCGGACAGCGTGCTTATGAAAAAATTTGACATTTAACTGATTTCAGGAGGTTATCCATGTTCCGCGCTTTACACCGGGAATCCGGCTTTTACAGAAGGCTCTGGACGCTCGCCGCGCCCATGATCCTGCAAAACATCATCACCACCTCCCTGGGCTTTGCGGACATCTTTATGGTGGGTCTGCTGGGCAACGCGGAGATGGCGGCGGCTACTGCCGCAAACGTGCCTGTATTCATCATTCAGGTGGTTATCTTCGGCTTCCAGAGCGGCATGGCCGTGCTGGTCAGCCAGTACTGGGGCCGGGGGGACACGGACAGCATCAACCGCTGTCTGGGAGTGGCCCTCTACGCCGTTACCGGGTTTTCCACCCTGCTGGCGCTCATCACCTTCCTCTTCCCTGCCCAGGTCCTCCGGCTCATCACGCCCAATGAGGAGCTGGTGGACTTGGCTGTGCGGTACATTCAGATTGTGGGCTTTTCTTACATCTTCAACGGGATCAGCAGCATCTACGCCGGCATCCAGCGGAGTACGGAGTATCCCAAGTTCGGGATGCTTCTCTTTGGGGTCTCCATGTGCGTAAATACATTTCTGAACTTTGTGCTGATCTTCGGACATTTCGGAGCGCCCGCCATGGGTATCACCGGCGCGGCGGTGGCTACCCTGACCAGCCGGGTGGTGGAGTTCGTCATCGCCGCCGTCTTTGCCCTCAGCAGCAGGAGGCTCCCTCTGCGCTGGAGCTGCATTCTCCGGCCCGGGCGGGCCATCGTCCGCAGCTTTCTCACCTATTCCACCCCTGTGGTCTGCAATGAGGCCATGTGGAGCATCGGAACGTCGATGCTCACGGTCATTATGGGGCACATGGCCAACAGTCAGGACATGCTGGCGGCCTATGCGCTCGTTGGAAATATTGATAAGCTCTCCACGGTAGTCTGCTTCGGGCTGGCGGGCTCTGCCGCCGTCATCGTGGGCAAGGAGATCGGTCAGGGGCACAGCCGGGAGCGGGTCTATGAGGTCAGCTGGACGCTGCTGCTGGTGTCCATTCTGGTAGGCGGGGCGGTGATGGCCTTGTTGCTGGTGCTGCTGCCCACCTTTTTCCGTCCGGTACTCTTCCCTCTCTTTCAGCTGGCCCCGGGAGCTGCGGAGGCCGCAACCTATCTGGCGGTTGTCTATGCGGTATTTATGCCGATGCGGGCCTTTGATATTACCAATATCACCGGGATCCTCCGGGCCGGAGGCGACGCCAGAGTGGCGTCCCTTATCGATATCGGGCCTCTGTGGCTGGCGGCCATTCCGCTGATGGCGCTGACGGGGCTGGTCCTCCATGCGCCCACGTGGGTGGTCTGCATTGCCATGCAGGCGGAGAATCTTTTGAAATGTCCGATTGGGCTGGTTCGGTTCCATAGCAGGAAGTGGATCAATGATGTGACACAGGGGTAGGGGGGGTCTTTGCCGCGCTTCGCGCGGCGGGGGGAGCCGCTTCTTCACGCACCCCGAGGGC
>JAAZZJ010000197.1 GCA_014237695.1 Oscillospiraceae bacterium
GACAATTATAAGGAGTATTTTTATGTATAAACCATCCTTCTGCGTCTCCTCCGGAGACTGGCTCTGTTCCATTCTGCGCGGCAGGGCGCAGGCGGCGGCCAGAATTACGGGCAGCAGTCATTATCCCGGCCTGTCGGGCGAAGTGCGCTTTTTTCAAACCGGCAGCGGCGTGATTGTCTGCGCCGGGATCTGCGGCCTTCCACAGGACGGCGGCCCGTGTCATGAACGGATTTTCGGATTTCATATTCACGAGGGAACCGAATGCGGCGGCCCGGCGGAGGATCCCTTTGCACATGCCATGTCCCACTATAACCCAGGCGGATGCGAGCATCCCCGCCACGCCGGAGACCTGCCGCCGCTTTTCGGAAACGATGGCGCCGCAGTTTCTCTGTTTCTGACCAGCCGCTTTTCCGTAGAGGACGTTATTGGAAAAACCGTTATCATTCACGACAGCCCGGATGATTTTACAACCGGGCCCTCTGGAAATGCGGGCGAAAAAATTGCCTGCGGTGTGATCCGGAAGACAGAGATGTCCTGCGGATAGGCCGGGACTCCTGCGGACAGGTGCGGCGCAAATTGTACGGAATTTTACGGCTTTTTTTCTTAAGACCTTGACAGGAAGAGCCCGGGAATGTACAATTGCAGCCAGGAGCAGCCTGGGTTAACCGGATGGGCGGCCCACTATTTCATCAGGAGGAAGCATATGGAAAAAGAAATTAAGCGGATTGGCGTTCTGACCAGCGGCGGCGACGCGCCCGGCATGAACGCCGCCGTACGGGCCGTGGTGCGTGCAGCCCTGAGCCGGGGGATCGACTGCGTGGGCATCCGCCGGGGCTGGAACGGTCTGATTACCAGTGATTTTGTCCGCATGGACACCTCCAGCGTCAGCCATATCATCAACAAGGGGGGCACCGTCCTCTATACAGCCCGAAGCGAAGAATTCCGGCACGTAGCCGGACAGGACAAGGCTCTGGCGACCTGCAAGCTGCTGGGGCTGGACGCCATTGTGGCCATCGGCGGCGACGGTACCTTCCGGGGCGCCCTGGCCCTCTCCCGCCGGGCAGCGGAGACAGGATATCAGCTCCAGGTGGCAGGCGTTCCGGCTACCATTGATAATGATATCGGCTGTTCTCACTATACCATCGGCTTCGATACGGCCTGCAATACGGCTGTAGAGTGCATTGACAGGCTGCGGGACACCATGCAGTCCCACGAGCGCTGCTCCGTGGTGGAGGTTATGGGCCGCCATGCGGGCTATCTGGCGTTGTACGTAGGCATTTCCGTGGGCGCTACCGCCGTCCTGATTCCCGAGCGGGAGCTGGACTTTGAGCGGGATGTGATAGAGAAGATCCGCCGGGCCAGGCTGGCCGGTACGACGCACTACATGGTGGTGGTGGCAGAGGGCGCCGGTAATACGATGGAAATCAGCCGGCAGATCCACGAAGAAATCGGTCTGGATCCCCGGGTGACGGTTCTGGGCCATATTCAGCGGGGCGGCGCGCCCTCTGCGAGGGACCGCGAGACCGCCAGCCGCATGGGCTTCAAGGCGGTGGAAGCTATTGCCCAGAATGCAGGGAACTGTGTGATTGCCACACAGGAGGGCCGGCTGGTGGTGATGGACATGGAGAAGGCTCTGGCCATGACCAAGGCGTTCAGCATGGACCGCTACGATATTCTGGAGGCCCTGACCAACAACTCAGGTATCCATTAAGCCGGCGGCGGGGGAGCGGAAATCCGCTCCCCCCAGGCGCGTTTTCCGGAATATTCCTCTGTGCTGTGGACAAGTCCGTATACGCAATATATGCTGTCGGACAAAGTATAAGTATTATATAAAGGGAGGTTTTTGCGTGTTTCAAATCATTGACCAGGTCAAGCCTGGCCTGCAAAAGCTGGTCCGCGCCCTGCGGGAGACGTACCCCTACGCCTCTGTGCTGGCAGTGGCGGACGAGAACCGCTCCTGGAGCATCAGCCGGGGCGGCATCAACATTTCCGCCTCCGGCCGCGGAGGCGGAACGGGGTACGTGGTCCGGGTCTTTGACGGCACGGGCTGCGCGGAGTATTCCTTCAACGAGTTCGCGGAGGAGAACATTCCGGAGCTGTGCGCCGTTCTGGCCCGGCGCCTGGAGGAGCAGAGAGAGGCCCTGGAGGGTTTCGAGCCGCTGCCCACGCCGCCGCTCTCCGATGAGCCGGCAGTGCTGAAAAAGCTCAGCACCTGGCGGGTCCATCCCCGGGAGCTGGGAGACGAGGCCATCGTGGCCAAGCTCACCGCCCTGCGGCAGAAGGCCCTGGACCATGACCAGCGGGTCCTGGACGCCCAGGCCCAGGTTGCCTACCGGGCCTGCCGGAAGCTGTTTTTGTCGGAAAACCGGGACCTGGACCAGACGGTCATGTGGACCACCGCTATGGTGGCTGTCGGGGCCCGGCGGGGGGAGGAGATCAAGATGGCCTACCGCCCCTTCTCCAACCTGGGCGGCGCCGAGGTGCTGGACGAGATGGACCGGGATGTGGAGAAGGTGGCGGACGACGCCCTGGAACTCCTGGAGAGCCAGCCCATCGTCCCCGGAGAGTACGAGTGCGTCTGCGACCCGGAGACCACGGGCATGATCGTCCACGAGGCCTTCGGCCACGGCGTAGAGATGGACATGTTCGTCAAGGACCGGGCCTTGGCCCGGGAGTGCGTGGGCGAATACGTGGCCAGCCGGCTGGTGACCATGCACGACGGCAGCGCCGTGGACGAGGCCGCCACCATGTTCTTTGACGATGAGGGAACCCTTACCGGGGACACGGTCATCATCGACAGGGGCGTGCTGCGCCGGGGGATGTGCGATGCCCTCAGCGCCGCCCGGCTGGGCGTGGCCCCCACCGGCAACGGACGCCGGGAGAGCTACGAGCGCAAGGCCTACACCCGCATGACCAACACCTATTTCCAGGGCGGCGAATATACGCCGGAGGAGCTGATCGCATCCGTCAAGGACGGCTTCCTGCTGGAAGTGCCCTCCAGCGGCATGGAGGACCCGAAGAACTGGGGAATTCAGTGCATGGTCACCACCGCCCGGGAGATCAAGGACGGGAAGCTGACAGGGAAGCTCTTCTCTCCTATCGTCCTCACCGGCTATGTGCCGGATCTCCTCAAGAGCGTGACCATGATGAGCAAAACTCCGGTACTCAGCGGCAGCGGCTACTGCGGCAAGGGGTATAAGGAGTGGGTGAAGGTTTCCGACGGCGGCCCTTACATGAAGGCCCGCATCCGGCTGGGTTAAGGAGGTGCGACCATGATCGAGAGAATCAAGAGTGCCCTGGAGCGCTGCGGCATCAGCATGTGGCGCATCAATGAGCGCCTGGACGAGACCACGGAGCTTTTCTTTGTGAAAAAGCAGCTGGACACCCGGCGCACCAAGGACGTGCGCAAGTACGAGGTCACCGTCTTCCGGGACGTGGAGAACGGCAGCGGCAAGCCCGGCCGGGGATTCACCTCCATTCCCGTCCTTCCTTCTATGGACAGCCGGCAGCTGGAGGAGGAGCTGAAGGGAGCGTACTATGCCGCTCAGTTCGCGGCCAATCCCTATTTTGAGCTGCCCGACCCGGTCCAGGCCCCTATGGCGGAGGAAGCCGGGGAGCTGGCCCAGGCCCCTCTGGCCCGGAGCGCCGGGAAGATGGCACGGGCCCTCTTCGCTCCCGACATCCATGAGGACGCTTTTGTCAACTCGGCGGAGCTGTTCGTCTGCCGCGTCCGCCGCAGGATCCTGTCCTCGGAGGGGACCGACGTATCCTTTGTCAACACCGGGGTGAACGGCGAGTTCGTGGTCCAGTGCAGGGAGCCGGAGGACGTGGAAATCCACAACCAGTTCGAGTACGACGCTCTGGATGAGGAGGCTCTCTCCGCCAAGGTGGCGGAGGCCCTCACCTTTGTCCGGGACCGGGCTCACGCCCGGAGGGTCCTGAAGAGCGGGAAATACGACCTGATTCTCAGCGGCGACGCCATGGCCGAGGTGCTGTCCTACTACAGCAACCGCTCTGCCGCCGGGATGGTATACCCGCAGTATTCCACCTGGAAGCCTGGGGAGGACATTCAGGGGGAGGCCGGCGGCGAGCGGCTGTCCCTGACCCTCCGGGCTTTCCATCCCTATAGTCCGGAAGGCATCCCTACCGGGGAGGATCTGCCACTGCTGGAGGACGGAAAGCTGCTGACCTGGCACGGCCCCAACCGGTTCTGCCGGTATCTGGGGGTGAAGCCCACCGGCAATTATCAGAAAATCGTCTGCTCCAACGGGACGCTGCCCTTCACGGAGCTGAAAAAGGGTCCCTGCCTGTGGGCCGTGACCTTCTCCGACTTCCAGATGGACGCTATGAGCGGACACTTCGGCGGCGAGATCCGGCTGGCCTACCTCATTGAGGCGGACGGCACGGTCACGCCGGTCACCGGCGGCTCTGTCAACGGCAGCATCCTGGAGGCGCAGAAAAATCTGACCTTCTCCACGGACCGCTACCTGTCTATCGGGTACGACGGTCCCTACGCCATGCGGCTGTCCGGCGTGAGCGTGGCCGGTACGGAAGAATGACAAGCCTGAATCTAACGGCGCTGGCGGAAGAGCTGGCCCTGCCGGAGGCGGTGCTGGGGCCTCTGGCCCAGGCGGCGGAGCCGCTGCCGGAGGGACTTCCCTATGAGAGGCTGGCTTCACCGGAGACGGCAGAGGGCGCCTGGAGGGACATCACGGCCAGGATCCCCGCCTGGGAAGAGGACGGCGGTATGGCCCAGCTGGCGGCGGCGCTGGCGGGCGCGTGCCGCACACGGCGGGCATACCGGGAGCGGAATATTCCGGATGAGATTTTTCTGAACACGATGGGCTGCTTCCGGCGCTTTCTGATGGAGACCCACGAAATGTCCGGACGGTGGGCCTTCGACCGGGGATTCTGGACCTGGCGGCAGACCGGGTGCCTGCTGTTCCGGCTGGGGACACTGGAGTTTGAGTACTGCGGTCCCATGCGGGGAGAACACCGCCCGAAGGAGCTGGCGGAGGCTCCGGTGGTGAACGTCCACATTCCCTCCGACGCCGTCCTGACCCGGGAGGAGCTGGACCGCTCCTATGACCGGGCGGAGCGGTTTTTCGCAGAGGAGGGACATGCTC
>JAAZZJ010000198.1 GCA_014237695.1 Oscillospiraceae bacterium
ACCTCCGCAGCGTCTGCTGCTCGAACCGGCGCACCGTATTGGAATACGTCCCGAAGGCCTCCCGATACCGCTCGAGCAATTCCCCCGGCAAAACCATGCAGGCGATCCGGATGCTGGGCGCCAAGCTCTTGGAAAACGTACACAGGTAAACCACCCGACCCGCGCCCCCCGCCATCCCCTGCAGGCTGGGCAGGGGCCTGACATCGAACCGGAACTCCGCGTCGTAATCGTCCTCCAGAATAAACCGTCCCGGCTTTTCCCCGGCCCAACGCAGCAGCTGCGCCCTTCTTCCCGCGGGCATGGTAACGCCAGTAGGGAAGTGGTGGCTGGGTGTCACATAGCACAGATCCGCCCCGCTCTCCTCCAGCCCCGCCGGACTCAGCCCCCCGCCGTCGATATCCACACACCGGCAGGCGATCCCGTTATTTTCCAAAATGGTCCTCGGCCTGTCATATCCCGGGTTTTCCACAGCCGCCGCGCTTCCCCGCAATAGCCGGGCCAGCAGCCCCAGCAGATACTCCACCCCGGCCCCCACCACGATCTGCTCCGGCGTGCATACCACTCCCCGATAGGAGCGCAGATACTCCGCCAGCTCCCGCCGCAGCTCCATATCCCCCTGCCTGTGCCCGTGCCGCAGCAGCTCCTCCCCATTATACAGCAGCTCCTTCTGCAATCTCCCCCATGTCCTGAAGGGAAACAGCGCCGTATCCACCGCCCCCGTAGACAGATCAAACCTGGGAGCAGGGGAGGGAGGAGCCTCCTTCTCCTCTTCCGCCCCCTCCGCCGCCAGCCCCTCCCAAACCGGAGCCCCGGCGTATTCCAGCACGAAAAACCCGCTCCGCTCCCGTGCCTCCAGATACCCTTCCGCCACCAGCATCTGATAGGCGGTGTCCACCGTATTCACCGCCACCGCCAGCTGCCCGGCCAGACTCCGTTTTCCCGGCAGCCGGTCCCCCTTTTTCAGCCCTCCGGTACGGATCTGTTCCGTCAAATAGGCATAAAGCTGCTGATACAGCGGCGCCTCTGCCTCCGGGTCCAGACAGACTGTTAAATCAAGCATCGTCCTTCCTCCCAACTGAGCCTATAAAAAATTTCTATTCTGACAGTTTTAATAGAACCAGATAGAAGTATAATAGCAGTATCACCGCTCCCCGTCAAGGGGCCGAAGGAGGAAACATTATGGATCAACGTAAGACACATCAACTGCTGATAAAGCTGACGGCCACCGCAATGATGACGGCCATCGTTTTTGTGGGCAATTTTCTGCGGGTCACGATGCCGGTGCCCTTGGGCGGGGTAACGTCCTTCACGCTGGCCAATATCCTGTGCGCTCTGTCGGGCATCCTTCTGGGACCGCTGCATGGTTTCCTGGCAGCTGGGCTGGGGAGTTTTTTCTTTGACCTGACCGGCATTTGGGCGAAGGAAGCCCTCATTACCCTGTGTACCAAGGGGATGTACGGCCTGGTCGCCGGCCTGGTGTTGTACGGCTTGTTCAGAAGCCGGAAGGAGAAGTACGTTCCGCAGCTCGCAGCAACCACCTGCGCGGCAATCGGGTATATGGTGGTCTATTCTATCAAGACCTATTTTTATAACGGAATGTTTGAGAACCATTTTACCGAGCCTGTCCAGTGCTGGGCACTGATCGTCTCCAAGCTTCCGGCCACCGTCACCAACGGTGTGATCGCCATGGTCTTCGCGCCTGTTTTGGGTGTAGCGCTGATGAAGGCGATGAGATCGGCGCACCTGGAAAAGCTGCTGGCGAAGTAGCAGGCCAGATGCCTCCAACCAAAAGAAAACAAGCACAGAA
This sequence comes from Oscillospiraceae bacterium, assembly GCA_014237695.1. GTDB lineage: Bacteria > Bacillota > Clostridia > Oscillospirales > Oscillospiraceae > Pelethomonas. Next base: position 1,808 of record JAAZZJ010000198.1, read on the forward strand.
AAGGGCACGGAACTTGGTTCCGTGCCCTTTTTCCACATCTTTTTCTGTTTACCTCGTCTTATCGTAAGCCACAATAACCCGCCGGTTCGGATCGGTGCCCATGGAGTAAGTCGTAACTCCCTCCACCTCTTGAAGCGCCGTGTGAATCACATGCCGCTCGTAGGCATTCATAGGCTCCAGCGTCACATTCCGCCGGTACTTGAGTACCCGCGCGGCCACCTTCTGCGCCAGCCGCTGCAGGCTCTGCTCCCGTTTAAGCCGGTAGTTTTCCGCGTCCACATGTACCCGGACCCGCTTCTCGCCGCTCTTGTTGACGGAGTAATTGGTCAGCTGCTGGATTGCGTCCAGGGTCTCGCCCCGGCGCCCAATAAGCGCCCCCAGCTTATCCCCCTCCAGGATGACCTTATACCGTCCCTCGGGGTCCAGATAGACCTTCACCTGGGCGCTGCTGCCCATATGCTCCAGCAGACCCGTCAGAAACGCCGTGATCTGCTGCGCCTTCTCGTCATTGCAGGGCTCGCCAAGATCTACCGGCGCCACAGCGGGCTCGGCTTCTCCGGCCTCCTCCGCGGCAGGCCGCCGGGGAGGAGCGGGCTTCCGCTCGTTCCTGGACCGGGGGGGCTTCTTTTCGCTCCGCTCCGGCTTCCGCTCCTCCTGGGGCGCGGCAGCGGGAACCGCCTTCTCCGCTCGCTCAGGCTTTTTCTCCGGGGCGCGGGGCACGGCGGGCTTTTGCACCGCCGCCGGCTTTACCGGCGCTGGCTCCTCCGCCGCCTCATAGGTGACCCGCACCTTGGCGGGGCTTGCGCCGATGCCCAAAAATCCCTTTTTTGCCCGCTCCAGAATTTCCACGGACACATCGTCCCGCTCCAGACCCAGCTGGGCCAGGGCGCTGGCAACGGCCTCGTCCTCGGTCTTGCCGGTGACGTCAATAAATTTTGTTGTCATATCCTTGATCCTCATTCTTTATCGTCATACCGGTCTTCCCGGTAGCTGCGGCCTCTGGCGTAGGGCCGCTCGCCCACCCGTCCGGCCTCGGTGGTGCTGACCTTCTTTTCAGCGGGCTTCTGAGGCTGCTTCTTGGGCTTTTTCGGCTCCAGCTCCCGCTGCTCGGCGGCCCGCTTTTTGGCCTCCTCCATGCGCAGCTGCCGCGCGGCTTCCCGCTTGGCGGCCCGCTCGGCCTCCTCCTCATCCAGCTTCTTGGTGTAGAACTTCCCCATCAGACCCTCCTGGATCATGGAGAAGAAGCTGTTGAAGAACCAGTAAACACCCATGGCGGCAGGCATGGAAAAGCACCACCACAGGGAGAACAGGGGCATCATCAGGTTGAGGAACTTCATGCTGCCCTGCTGGGCCTGGGCCTGCCCATTGGTCTTGTTCATCACAAAGGTGAACAAAAACTGGATACCGGCGGCCAGGAAGGGGATCAGCAGCAGTCCGATAATCCCCCATTCCCATCTGAACCCGGAGAGGGCGCTGGTGGGGAGGGCGCTCAGGTCGATCCCCAGGAAGTTGAAATCGACGTTGACGAGCCCTTCCGCCGTATTTTTCATGCTGTCCCATTCTCTAGAGATGAACTCGGTCAGGGCCACCTGCTCATAGGCGATGTTGCCCGCGCTGGGGTCGAAGCCCAGGGCGATAGCGGCCTCCCGCACCACGCCCATGGCCTCCTCGCTGAGTCCCATGAAGTGAGTGATGGGCCGGTAGACGATCTGGTACAGGGGCAGCAGGAGAAACAGGGGCAGGAAGGACCACAGGCACCCGCTCATGGGATTGACGCCCTCTTCCTGATAGAGCTTTGCCAGCTCCTCCTGGTATTTCTGCTGATTTTTGGCATACTGCTTCTGCAGCTCCGCCTGCTTGCCGGACAGGCGTCCCATACGGACCATACTGCGCTTGGACTTCATCTGGAAGGGAAGGAGTATCAGCTTCAGGATCAGACTGAAGAGGATGATGGCCACACCGTAGGACCCGGTGATGGAATACATCCAGCGCAGCAGGGCGGCAAAGGGTAAGGTAATGAGTTTGCCCATTGACGGTATTTCCTCCACGTACATTGGGTTTCAGGAACAGAAGGGGACTGTTATTCCGCCGCGTCCGGCAGCGGAACGGTCGTCCCCGGCGCTCCCATGGAGCGCCTACGGCACAGGGTCATAAAAATCTCCCTTGTGAAAGGGATGGCACCGCAGAAACCGCTTCAAGGCCAGCCAGCCCCCCTTGGCCGGGCCATACTTCTCGATGGCCTCCGCGGCATATTGGGAGCAGGTGGGAATAAAGCGGCACCGGGGCGGCAGCCCCGGCGAGATCTGCCTCTGATAGAATCGGATAGCGCCCAGCAAAAGCCGCCGGATCACGGCCTGTCCTCCTTTTTCAGGAGCCCCAGCTGTCCGCAGCCCTTATAGAAAGCGGCGGTCAGCTTCTGATAGGGTCCGTTGACCGTCCGTCCCCGGGCCACCAGTATCACGTCGTAGCCCGTTTTCAAATCCGGCTGAGCCAGCCGGAAGACCTCCCGCAGCCGTCTTCTGGCCCGGTTGCGCACCACGGCGCCACCCAGCTTGGTGCTGACGGTGACGCCCAGCCGGTTGCGGCCCAGTCCATTGGGACGGCAGTAGAGGACCAGAAAGGGGGTAACCGCTGACTTTCCCTTGCTGTAGATCCTGCGGAAGGTCCTGTTTTCCTTGATGGTGACGGCTTTTTTCATCGGCTATTTACCCATAAGGACGGCCATCTAAACGCTTCGCGCCTAAACGACCGTCCTTCCTGAATCCGTTGCTTCCGCTTTTTCCGGCGGAAATAATTGTGCCCAGATTTGCTGCCGCCTGCTGCGGCGGAAAGCAAACCGGCTCAAATCAAATGGCAGTATTTCTGCATTTCAGGGCAGAAATATTCTTCTGCGGTGCAGCAAGCTCCGCCGCCGGCCGCCCGGAGGGCGGCGTGCCTACGGCCGCGGGAAGCGGCCCAACGGCGGACCTCAATGGGTCAGGCGGTTGCGGCCCTTGGCGCGGCGGCGGGCGAGTACCTTGCGTCCATTGGCGGTTCTCATCCGCTTGCGGAAGCCGTGTTCTTTGGAGCGCTGGCGCTTTTTGGGCTGATAGGTACGGAACATTTGCATACACCTCCTAGTTCTCTTTGTTTGCTGAGAGGCGCGGCCTCTCTACTCGACGGCGGGGAAACCGATTTTCCCTCCGCAGTTGACAGCAGCTGGCTCGTTCCTCGCCGGGATCTACCCGTTTGATTGACAAGCAAAGGTTATTATACATAAAAAATGGAGGGATGTCAACAAAAAAAAC
>JAAZZJ010000199.1 GCA_014237695.1 Oscillospiraceae bacterium
TCCCGCACGGCGTCTGCGGGGTGGGCCGCGGCGGAAAAATCCTGCGGCCCGGAAGCCTCCCCGGCGGCGGAGAGGGACAGGACGTCCGCGGTATACACGGGAATGACGGTTTCCCGCCCGCTGTCCAGCAGATCCAGCACAGACAGCAGATAGTTGGTTTTGGCGGTCAGCACCGCCAAAGGGTTGAGGTCCAGTCCCCGGACCGTGGAGAGAATGGCCTCCAGGGAGAGGCCCGCCCGCCGCTTCATGGCGATGGCCCGGCACAGGAAGGTGCCGGAGCCGCAGGTGGGGTCCATGATGGACGCTCCTGGGTCTGCCGCCGCCTGCCGGATGATCCACTCCGCCAGCCAGTCCGGAGTATAATACTCTCCCAGGGCGTGACGCAGCTCCTTGGGGATCATGGACTCGTAGATCTGTTTGATAAAATCGCAGCTGTCCTCTGCCCGGAATGCAGGGGAGGGGGAGCCGCTCTCATAGCGGCCCGCAGCGGCGCGGATACGGTCCAGCACCGGAGCAAAGCCGTTTTCCAGCTCGAAAACCGGCCAGCAGTACCAGCCGCCCCCGCCGTAGCCGGACACGCCGTACCGCCCGGTGAATTCGCCCAGAATGAGGGCGGTCCGGGAGGCGGCCTCGCCGCCGCGGAGCCCGCGGAGGGCGGACTCCAGCAGGATCTTGATGAGAAGGCTGTAGCAGGTCTGGGTGGAGAAGAACAGCAGCTGCAGCGCCTCCGCTCCGCCGCAGGCCTCCGCCAGCCGGGCCAGCCTGCTGTTGCCGGACAGGCCGGCAGAGATATCTCCGTAAATCCTCCGGAAGTCCTCCCGCCAGCCGGCGGCCAGCTCCGCCGTTTTTGCCGACGGCCGCAGGAGAAAGGCGCGAATTTCCGCAGTCGCGCTGTCTATTTCCTTTCGCAGAGGGGACTGCATATTTTTCAGATCCCCGCAGAACAAATACAAATCGATCACAGGTCAAACTCCCCGCTGTGTTTGTGAGATAGATCTATTGTACCGGAAGCCAGCCTATATTGCAACAAAATATGGGGAAAATACCGGATACGGGCTGCCGGAGGGAGAAATTGCAAAACCTTGCTTGTCATCGTCCCCCACCTGTGCTATAATCAGACTCATCATACCCAGAAGCAACCCTCCGGTGGCCGGAGGGAAGAGGGGGAAAGACTGCCGTGCATAAAAAGCTGTCCAGACTCATCGAGCCGAATCTGCAGCCCTATTTGTTCTGCCTTGCCCTGTTTGCCGTCCTGACGGCGCCCATACAGCCCCTGCTGTCGCTGGCAGAGACGGCGGCCCTGGCGGCACTGTATATCTACCACCGCCGTCAGAGCATGCGCAGGCGGCGCAGCGTGATGCAGTATATTGAGTCCATCACCGGCGGAACGGATTCCATCAGCAAGAACAGCATGCTCAATACGCCTCTGCCCGTGGTGGTGTTCCGGGGGGACAACGGAGAGGTCATCTGGGCAAACCAGGGCTTCTCGGCATTGTCGGAGTCCCGGGACGATGTGTTCAGTATGCGCATTGAGGACCTGGCTCCGGATTTTGACTACCGGTGGCTTCTGGACGGGACCACCGGGGAGGATCTGGAGGAGCTGACGGAGATCGGAGGCCGGACCTACCGGGTCTACGGAAACGCCAGCCGTGCTTCCAGCCGGGCCTCCAGCCAGGAGCAGATCGTCACGGCCTACTTTGTGGACGTCACCGAGAGCAGGCACATCCAGGCCCTGTACGAGTCCAGCCGCCCGGTGACCTGTCTGCTGGTGGTGGACAACTACGAGGAACTGCTGAAGGCGGGAGGCGAGGCGGCCAAGAGCGCCGTTCTGGCCCAGATCGACGAGCGGCTGAACGCCTGGACCACCGGCTCCGGCGGTATGCTCCGCAAATTCGACCGGGACCGGTATCTGTTCCAGTGCGACGAGCAGTCCTTCCGCCGCCTGCTGGACGATAAGTTCTCCATTCTGGAGTCCATCCATCAGGTGACCAGCGAGGACGGCGTCACAGCCTCCCTCTCCATCGGCGTGGGCAAGGACTGCGACAGCTACGAGGAGGGCTTCCGGTGGGCGGAGAAGTCCATCGAGATGGCCCTCAGCCGGGGCGGCGATCAGGCGGTGGTGAAGGACAGCCTGGACTTCCAGTTCTACGGCGGCCGCTCCAAGTCCACGGAGAAGCGCACCAAGGTCAAGAGCCGGGTCATGGCCAAGGCACTGGGGGAACTGATCGCCGACGCGGGACAGGTCTACGTCATGGGCCACGAGTACGCGGATATGGACGCGGTGGGCGCGGCGGCGGGTATCTGCTGTGCCGCCCGGAAGAAGGGCAAGAAAGCCCAGATCGTTATCGATATGGAGGGCAACAACGCCCGGCCCCTGGTGCGCAAGCTCCGGGAGCTGCCGGAGTACGAGGACGTGTTCGTCAGCGGACCGGACGCGTTCATCCACGCCCAGCCTGGGGCACTGCTGGTAGTGGTGGACACCAACCGGCCGGACATGGTGGAGAACCGGCAGCTGCTGGACGCCTGCAACCGGGTGGCGGTCATCGACCACCACCGCCGTGCGGCCACCTACATTGAGAACGCGGCGCTGAACTTCCACGAGCCTTACGCCTCCTCCGCCTCGGAGCTGGTGACGGAGCTGCTGCAATATCTGGTGGAGCCCAGCGACATGCTCCGGGGTGAGGCGGAGGCCCTGCTGGCGGGTATTGTGCTGGACACCAAGAACTTCGTCATGCGGGCGGGGAGCCGGACCTTTGAGGCGGCGGCGTTCCTGCGCCGGGCGGGGGCGGACACCTATGAGGTCCGCCGGTACTTCCAGAGCGACCTGAACAGCATGATCCAGCGCTACGAGATCATCCGGGAGGCGCAGATGGTCCATGGGGACATCGCTCTGGCGGTGGCCCGCAACGAGGTGGACCGGGTGACGGCGGCCAAGACCGCAGACGATCTGCTGAATCTTCAGGGGGTCCAGGCGTCTATCGTCCTCTACCGGCAGGGGAACGGAGTATCCATGTCGGGCCGCTCTCTGGGGGAAGTCAACGTGCAGGTGATTCTGGAGCAGCTGGGCGGCGGAGGGAACGGCACCTCTGCCGGCGGTTATGTACCGGACAGCGATCTGGACGAGGTCCGGCAGCGGGTACTGGTAGCTATTGGGAACTATTATATTACGTGATGGAAAATTGGGAAAAGATACTGGAAAGTGGGATTTTCAATCGAATGTGAAGTGACCAACTCGGTTTTTCGCAATAAATTTTACATTATGACCGGTGTGCGCGCCGGTGCGTAAGAACAATCAGGAGGAACAACACCATGAAAGTGATTTTACAGCAGGATGTACGGGGTCAGGGGAAGAAGGGCCAGATGATTGAAGTGGCGGAAGGCTACGCCCGGAATTTCCTTCTGCCCAGGAAGCTGGCGGTGCCCGCCACCGCCGACGCGGTGAACACCATGAAGCTGAAAGAGAAGGCTAAAAAGGCGGAGGATGCCCGCCTCAAGGCCGGGGCGGAGGCCATTGTGGAGAAGCTGAAAAATTCTCCCGTCAAGGTGACGGCCCGGGCCGGAGCCAACGGGAAGCTTTTTGGGGCCGTGACCAGCAAGGAGGTTTCGGATGCCCTGCAGGCACAGCATGGCATTGAGCTTGCCAAGCAGAAGATTGTGATGGATGAGCCTATCAAGGCGTATGGGAGTTATGAATTGAAGGCGAAGCTGGGGTATGAGGTTTCGGGGACGGTCTATGTGATGGTGGTGGAAGAGAAGTGATCTTCGCGCCCTTCGGGCGCAGACAGAGATTGCTTCTCCACGCACCCCGGGGGCTACGCGCCCCCGGACCCTGCGGGTACCTTTTGTGTGAACAAAAAGTACCCAAAAAGTCACTTAAACCTGCGGTTTAAGAATCCCTTTCTCGGCTTTGCCTGTCCGGCAAATCCTCGGCGAGGGCCAAAGGGCTGTGCGGCGGGGTTTTTAGATAGGCGAAGCCTCCGAATGGGTAGTTCTTCTTCAGCCGCTCTGGTACTTGTAGAACTCCGGCTGCCGCCCTTTCAAAGAGAGACTGCGGTGCATGGGGCACACGGTCTAACGGTACATTCTTCGGATTCGTACCCTCCTTGCCAGACCCTCGTGCCGAGTGCCGCGAGGCAACCCGTACCATCGATAGAACTGTGCGCAGAAGTACAAACCGGCATCGGCCCATTGCACGGACGGTAGACCAGAAATCCAAAGGTCGTAGCGTAACCAATAACCCCCGTAATTCAGGAAGGTTCTTAGGAAACTGCGTTTCCTAAGTGATCTTTTGGTTCTTTTCGTTCACACGAAAAGAACGCCCCCGCCCCGGCGAGGGGCGAATCTATACGATAGATAAGGAAAAGGAAGGCGGCCCGCAGGGCCGCAGATCAAAAGCGCCGCCGCGCCAGCGGCGGCAGAAAGGGGGCGCCCCGATGGCCTTTGAGGACGAAATCCTATCAAGACAGATGCCCCACTCCTTAGAGGCAGAACAATCCGCCCTGGGCGCCATGCTCATTGACGCCGACTGCATCAAGGACGTGATGGACAAGCTTCAGCCCGACGACTTCTACGTCAGGCAGAACCGGGACATCTTCGAGACCATCTATACCATGTTCAGCTACTCCAAACCCATCGACGGCGTGACGGTGGCGGAGGAGATGCAGAAAAACGGCACCTATGACGACCAGGTCACAAGAAACTACCTGGTGCAGCTGATGGAGATCACCCCCACCGCCGCCAACGTCATGGAGTACGTGAAGATCATCCAGGATAAAGCCCTCCTCCGCTCCCTGGCCAAGGCTGCCGGGGAAATCACCGCCATGGTCCAGGAGGGCCTGGGAGAGGCCCGGGATATTCTGGAGGCCTCGGAGCAGAAGGTCTATGCTATTCGCCGGGGCCGGGGAAGCCAGGAGCTGACCCCCGTGGCCCAGCTTATCAAGCCCTTTCTGGACCGGCTCAACGATCTGGCTTCCGGAAAGATGGATATGGTGGGCCAGCCCAGCGGCTTCTCCGCTGTGGACCAGAAGATCCACGGGCTGAACA
>JAAZZJ010000019.1 GCA_014237695.1 Oscillospiraceae bacterium
ACCGCACGCCGGGAGCCATCAAGTCCAGCGGGGCACGGATCGTCACCTACGGCGCGCCGGTGCTGCCGGGGGCCATGTTCCTGCTGGGGTACTTTGAGGACGGGACGCCGGTGATGGGGCTGCCGGGGTGCGTCATGTACGCCGGACGGACGGTCTTCGATCTGATCCTTCCCCGTGTGGCGGCGGGCGTGGCGGTCACCCGGGAGGAGATCGCCGCTCTGGGCGAGGGCGGACTGTGCCTGGGGTGTGAAGTGTGTACCTTTCCAAACTGCGGGTTTGGGGTGTAGCGAAAAAGGGCCGTTTGGAACGCGGGCTTTTTTATAAAGAGCATTATATGATAGGGAGAATAACGATGAAAAAATTTGCGGCTCTTGTTCTGGCGCTGACGCTTGTATTTGCTTTGACCGCCTGCGGCGGGAACAGCAAGGAAGCGGAGCTGACCGTTTTTGCCGCCGCCTCCATGCAGGAAACACTGACCGAAATCGGTGAAAATTACAAGAAGGACCACTCCAACATCACCCTGACCTTCAACTTCGATTCCTCCGGCACCCTGCAGACCCAGATCGAGGAGGGAGCGGACTGCGACATCTTCATCTCTGCGGGCCAGAAGCAGATGAACGCCCTGGAGAAAGGCGGCAGCATCCTCATAGACAGCCGCTTCGACCTGCTGGAGAACAAGGTCGCTCTGGCCGTGCCGGAGGGCAACCCGGCGGGCATCCGCAGCTTTGACCAGCTCAGGTCCGCCCTGGAGGCGGGAACGGTACTGCTGGCCATGGGCAACAGCGACGTGCCCGTAGGGCAGTATACGCAGAAAATATTCGCTTACTGGGGCCTGGATGAGGCCGCCCTGGCGGCCTCTGGCTGCCTCACTTACAGCTCCAACGTGAAGGAAGTTGCCACGCAGGTTTCCGAGGGCGCGGTGGACTGCGGCATCATCTATGGGACTGACGCCTTCTCTGCCGGTCTGACTGTGGTGGACACCGCCACAGAGGAGATGTGCGGACAGGTCATCTATCCTGCCGCCGTGCTGGCGGACAGCGCGCATTCCGATGAAGCCCAGGCGTTCCTGGACTACGTTCGCTCCTCCGATGGGGCCGCGGTTCTGGAGAGTGTGGGCTTCACGCCCCTGGGGTAGGTCATGGACTGGTATCCGCTGGTTAACTCCCTGCGCGTTGCGGCGATTTCCACCGGGGCCGTATTCCTTCTGGGCATCTTTGCAGCCTATTACATCGCAAAGGCGCCCCGGCTGGTGAAGGGGCTTTTGGACGTGGTCCTCACCCTGCCGCTGGTGCTGCCGCCCACGGTGGTGGGATACCTGCTGCTGCTGGCGCTGGGGCCGCGGCGGCCCCTGGGGAGTTGGATATTGGAACACTTCGGGGTGCGGCTGACTATGCAGTGGTGGTCCGCCATACTCGCTACTGTGGCGGTGACCTTTCCGCTGATGTACCGGACGGCACGGGGGGCCTTCGAGTCCTTCGACGAGACGCTGGCCCAGGCGGGGCGGACCTTGGGACTGAGCAATGCCTACATCTTCTGGCGCATACGGATGCCGGTGTGCCGTCAGGGGATTCTGGCGGGGACGGTGCTGTCCTTCGCCAGGGCGCTGGGGGAATACGGGGCTACGTCCATGGTGGCCGGGTACACCCCGGGGCGGACCGCCGCCATCTCCACAACCGTCTATCAGCTCTGGCGCACCGGCCAGGACGGGCTGGCCCTGCGGTGGGTACTGGTAAATCTGGCCATCTCGGCGGCGGTGCTGCTGGCGGTAAACCTTCTGGAACGGAAGGAGGCGGGGAAATGGCGCTGACGGTGCAGATCAGAAAGCGATACGGGGACTTTATGCTGGATGTGGACTTCTCCGCCGGAAACGGGGAGGCACTGGCCCTGCTGGGAGCCTCCGGCAGCGGGAAAAGCACGGCCCTCCGGTGCATCGCGGGCATCTGCTGCCCGGACCGGGGGAGGATCGAGCTGGATGGCGAGATACTGTTCGACAGCCGCCGGGGCATCGACCTGCCGCCTCAGAGGCGGAGGATTGGATATCTCTTCCAGCAGTACGCCCTGTTTCCCCACATGACCGTGGAGCAGAATATTGCCGTCTGTCTGGACAGGCGGCAGCGGGCGCAGGCAGGGGAGCTGATGGTCCTGCTGCGTCTGGAGGGCACGGAAAAGCTGCTGCCCCGGCAGCTCTCCGGCGGGCAGCAGCAGCGGGTCGCTCTGGCCCGGATCCTGGCATCCCGGCCCCGGGCCATTTTACTGGATGAGCCCCTGTCCGCGCTGGACGTCTGCCTGCGGCGGCAGCTGGAGCAGGAGCTTCGGGATGTGCTGGCCCGCTTCGGCGGACCGGCGGTATGGGTCAGTCACGATCTGGGAGAGGTCTGCCGCAGCTGCCGCCGGGTCTGTGTGCTGGAGGACGGGCGGTCCTCCCCGGCGGTGGGGACGCGGGAGCTGATTGAGGCTCCCGGTACGGCGGGCGCGGCCCGAATCTCCGGCTGCCGGAACCTCGTGGGGGCCTGTCCGGGGGCGGAACCGGGACTGGTCCGGGTCCCGGAATGGGGCGTGACCCTGCGGGCCGCCGGGGTCTGGCGGGAAGGCGCTTCCCTGCTGGGCATCCGGGCGGAGCGGGTGCGTCCGGCGGAGGAGGGGGCGGAGAACGCCTTTCCCTGCCGGGTCCGGCAGGTGGTGGAGGATGTGTCCGCCATAGAGCTGGCCCTTGTCCCGGAGGGGGCGGAGGAGGGCTCGGCGGTACTCTGGATGGAAGCAGGCCGGTCCGTGCTGGCCGGTACGGAGGGCGGGGAACGGATCTGGGTATCCCTGCCGTCAGAGGATATTTTATTACTGCGGGAATGAGGAGGAAACAGGATGTATACAGCGGCAGTGGTGACCGTCAGCGACCGGAGCTTTCGCGGGGAGCGTCCCGACGGGGCGGGCCCCGTGGCGGCGGAGATGCTGGAGGCGGCGGGGTATCAGGTGGTGGAGCGGATCATCGTTCCAGACGAGGAGGAGGACATCCGCGCGGCCCTTGTCCGTCTGGCGGACGAGAGGGACGCCGCCCTCATCGTGACCTCCGGCGGCACCGGGTTCTCGCTCCGGGATGTGACGCCGGAGGCCACGGCGGCGGTCTGTCACAGGATGGCCCCCGGCATCCCGGAGGCCATGCGGGCCGCGTCCATGGCGGTTACGCCCCGGGCCATGCTCTCCCGGGCGGCGGCGGGCATCCGGGGGCGGAGCCTCATTGTCAATCTGCCCGGGAGCCCCAGGGCGGTGCGGGAAAATCTGGAGGCGGTGCTGCCCTCCCTGGGGCACGGGCTGGAAATGCTGCGGGGCGGTCCCGCGGACTGCGGGAGTGTTACAGGATAAGCAGCAGGCCCAGAGCAATCAGGAGTTCCTCGTCCCCGCCCTCCCGGAAGAGGAGGAAAATAATCAGGCGGAGAATCAGGTCTCCTGTGTCGATGTCTTTTAAGTTCAGTTTTTCCAGAATGCCGGAGAACAGCCCCTTGCCGGAGGACGCCGGTCCGCCGCCCGGCGGGGGCGGAAATCCTCCGGGACCTCCCGGTCCCGGAGACGGCTCCGGCCCTCCGGTATTCGGGGGCGGCGGGGCTTCCTCTACCGGGATTCGTTCGTACCGGCCGGCATCGTTGCGTATGTACCGGTTATACATCGTTCTCCCCCAAGGATTGCAGCAGCTTTTTGCCCACGTGGATCAGGCGGGCGGTTTTGGCCGCACGCTCCACCTTGTCCCGGCGCTCCGGCTTCAGGAAGGGCCGCAGGGCGTACAGCAGCTGCATCCGCTCGTCGTTTCCGCCGCCTGCCAGCTCCCCCGCCAGAGGCAGCAGCCGCCCGATCAGCTTGGGGTCGAGCTGCCCCAGAAGACTCCCCAGGCCGGACAGGCCGTCGGGGATGCCGGAGGAGGCGTTCTCCGGGGGCGCCTCCGGCTGCGGAGCCGCAGGTCCCCCTTCCCCGGATGGTTCCCCGCCGCCGCCCAGGTTCAGGGACTGGGCCAGATTCATGATCTGCCCCATGGACTCCGGATTGGACAGGATGGCATTCAGTTTTTCCTCAAAATCGCTCACCGGGCCATCCCCTCCTCTCCGGCGTCTAAGTTACTGGAAGTTTTTCCCCAGCCTCTGCAGCAGCTCCGCGCCGCCGGGCGTGGAGGTGATAGACTGGATCAGGGACTTGAGCTGGGCGGTGTCGCCCTTGGCGGCCCGCTCCGCAATCTTTTGCAGGGATGCCTGGTCTTTGCCCTGGGTCAGCATGCCGGCCAGGGCCTGGGCGTCCGGGGAATTGGCCAGCTGCTCGATCAGCTTCTTGTCCCCCAGCGCCTGCTGGAGCTTGGACTGGTTATTCTGTCTCATACGGTTCCTCCGATTAAAGTGTAATAAAGCTGCCGGGCGTCAGTCTGGGCCGGACGCTGCGGTGCAGCCTCTTGACCATCCGGCAGGACCGGTTTCCTTCCAGTATATGTGCCGGAGCGGAAAAATGTTCCCCTCTCTCCCGCAATATGCGGGAGAGAGGGGACGCTCCTTTGGCGGGCTGTCCTTGCCGGATGCCGCCGCGACGTTTCAGCTGCGTTTGCTGTAGGTTCGTTTGCGTTACCTTGCTTCATCAATGGTCCAGGGGAGGAAGGGGAATATGGGTTTCCGCTGCCCGCAATTCTCTATGCAGCCGGACTGCCATAACCGCAGTGACAATAGCTGATATGACATCTGCTGCCGGCTGCGCACAGAGAACGCCGCTCAGTCCCCAGACTGCCGGAAGTGTCAAAATGACAGGCACAAAACAAATGCCTTGACGGCAGGCGCCGAGGACACATCCCTCTGCGGCTTTTCCCATTACAAGGAACAGGAACGAATACACCGTATAAAACCCAAAAAGAATGAACGACAGGCCGTTTGCCCGCAGAGCGGCAGACCCAACACGAACCATCTCTGCGTCTTCTTTTGTGAACAGAGATACGATCTGCTCAGAGAATATCACGGCGGCGAGGCCAAAAATTGCACAGAAAATGGTAGACCAGAGAACTGCGGTTTTGATCGCCTCCCTCAGCCGGTCAAACTTTTTCGCGCCATAGCTGAATCCGGCGACAGGCTGAAATCCTTTCAGGAATCCAAAGACGATCAGCGTTCCCATAGACATGATTTTTGTAACCGGCCCCATGGCGGCCAGGGCGGAGCCTCCGTGTTCTTTGGCCGCACTGTTTATCATGCTGATGGAAAGACTGGTCAGAAGCTGGAAAATCAGGGTGGGAATACCGATTTTCAAAATTTCAGCCATGATCTCTTTCGCAAAGCAGCACTGTTTGATACTGAAATTGAACACGCTCTTTTTCCGGAATATGTAGTACAGATAAACCGATGCGGAAACAATCTGAGAAATTGCCGTTGCAATCGCCGCGCCGGCTATGCCGAGGTTCAACGCGTAGATGAAAACAGGGTCTAAAACCACATTCAGCACCGCACCGGCCATCAGCGCACACATGGCCGTTTTCGCTGCGCCCTCACTGGAAACAATGTTATTCATTGTGACATTGAACACGTTGAAAACAGAGAACACGATATAGATGCGGGTGTAGGTGACGGCATATGGCATAACACTTTCGATTGCGCCAGCTTGCTTCAAAATCGGTTCCAGAAAGATTAAGGAGAACAGAATCACGACCGCCCCAATCGAAACGCCGCTGTACAGGGCCGTACTCGCCACCTTGTTTGCCTTGTCCGTATCCCCCTGGCCCAGCAGTCTGGACAGATAGGCGGCAGCGCCATTTCCGAACAGCAGGCCCAGGCCGACAACGACCTGTCCCAGGGGAAAGGCCACTGTCACCGCGCCCATCTGGCCGGTTCCCAGCGCGCCTGCAAAATAGGTGTCCACAAGATTGTAGAGTGCGTTAACGAGCATACCGGCCATTGTTGGAACCCCCAGCGCCAGGAGGGCCTTGGGCATTGGCGCACTTCCCCAAAGCGCCATTTTTTTGTTTCCGTCCATAAACTGCTCCTTTCTCTTGACAGCCAGTGTAAGTTGAAGTAGTATATTTTATAGTAGCTGTCGGCCAGCACATACTACTATAATTTATAGTAGTTGTCAAGTGTGAAAGGGGATTTCTTTATGGCAACGATTGATCTGATTGTCCTTGGGATGCTCAAGAAGCAGGCGCTGAGCGCCTACGACATTCAAAAGCTGGTGGAATACCGCAATATTTCAAAATGGGTAAGAATCAGTACGCCGTCCATTTATAAAAAGGTCATTCAGCTGGAAGATAAAGGGCTGCTCCAAAGCGTCCCGGTGCGGGAGAACAATATGCCGGAAAAAGCAGTATACTCACTGACGGCCAGCGGTGAGCAGGAATTTGAGCGGCTTATGGGGGAACTCTCCGCTCAGCCGGTCCGTATGTTTCTGGATTTCAATGCTGTGATCGTAAATCTGGACAGCGTTTCTTTGGAAATGCAAAAATCCTGTGTTGCCCTTATCGAAAAAAATATACGGGATCTGAAAGACTATCTGGAAAAGAACCTCCGCGAAAAAGAAAACGCACCGGAGGTTCCTGAAATCGGTATGGCTGTCCTGCGTCAGCAGCTTATTCTGGCTGAAACGATGGAGACCTGGATTGAGGAATTGAAGAAGCGGGTTTAAGAATCTGTATTCACAACCGTTGAACGCCGTCTGGCCGGTCTTTTTTTCGCCATATGGGATTCTGCATCGGCCCCATCCGTGGACCCGCCTGCGGCGGGCCTGGCGCTTCACGGGAAAAGCTCCTTGTCTGACGAGAAAAATCCTCGTCCTTCCGGCATCCCCTGGTTATGAAGACAGGTTCTAAGGGCTGTTTTCCTGCGAGAAAAAGGGGCAGTGAAACCGCACATCAATGTGGTTTCACTGCCCCTTTTTGCAGCTGTTTTATCGGGTAATCGTAAAGTGACGTCGCAGCAGTCCGCTGGCGGGCACGCCGTACAGGCGGGGCAATTCCGGCAGCGGCTCCCCGGCAGGCAGGGCCTCGCCTATCTGTGTACAGCCTGGGAGGTATCGCCCGGCGTCTCCGCCGGTTCCGCCTGCCGGCCATTCCAGTGGCCGCACCAGGGGCGGAGGGTGCAATTGGCGCAGTCGGGACGGCGGGCCACGCACACCGCACGGCCGTGGTGGACCATCCGGTGGCAGAAGTCGCTGCTCTCCTCCGGGGGGATGCACCTGCGCAGCTGCATCTCCACCTTCACCGGGTCCTTGCTGCCGTCCGTGAGGCCCAGCAGGCCGGTGATCCGGATGCAGTGGGTATCGCAGACGTAGCCCTCCTGTCCGTAGACGTCTCCGAGGATCAGATTGGCGGTCTTCCGGCCTACGCCGGGGAGGCGCAGCAGGTCCTCCATGGTATCCGGCACCCTGCCGCCGTACTCCTCTACCAGCATTCTGCTGGCCGCCACGATATCCCGGGCCTTGGCCCGCCAGAAGCCCGTGGAGTGGATGATCTCCCCGACCTCCTCCTCCGTGGCGGCAGCCAGGGCCTCCAGAGTGGGGTATTTCGCGTACAGAATGGGGGTCACCAGGTTCACCCGGGCATCGGTACACTGGGCTGCCAGACGCACGGAAAACAGCAGCTCATAGGCCTTGTCCGGGTCGAAGTCCAGGGAGCAGGACGCGTCGGGGTACAGATTTTTCAATTCTTCGATAATGGCCGAAACGGCCCTGGAGTCTTTCATGTCCATCACCTCGGGACCATTCTATCATATGATCCGGCAAATTTCGAGGGGACCGGCAAAAAAAATTTTTACGCGGGCGGGCAAATATGGGCGGGTTTATGCTATAATAACCACAAAGCATTTACAGGGAGGATTTGCGTATGCCGGCTATGGAAGAACTGAACGAACGGTTCCGGGCGGACCGGTTCGCGGCCCAGGCGGGGGTGGAGATCAGGGAGGCGGAGCCGGGACGGGCCCTGTGCGCCATGCCCCTGCGGCCCTGCCACATGAACGCCAACGGCGCGCCTATGGGCGGGGCCATCTTCACCCTGGCGGATTTTGCCTACGCGGTGGCGTCCAACGGGTTTACCGACAGGATCATCGTCTCTCAGCAGGTGTCCATCACCTTTCTTGCTCCCGCCAGAGGGACGGAGCTGCTGGCGGAGGCAAAGTGCCTGAAATCCGGGCGGACCACCTGCCTCTATGCGGTGGACGTGCGGGACGAGCTGGGGACCTATGTGGCCCACGCCACGGTGAATGGATTTACGGTAAAATAAGAATATTTTCCTCATTTGGGGAACCAGACGGCGGGGCTCTTCGTCTGAACGGATAAAGGAGGCTGCTGTTATGCGTAAAATTTTGATGCTTTTGCTGACCGCCGCGATGTGCCTGACGGCCTGCGGGAAGGACGCGCCTTTGCCGGAGGTCCCTGTGGAACCGGAGGCCCCGCCTGCCGCCGCAGCGCCGGAAGCCGTGCCGGTTCCCGCACCGGCCACCCCGGAGGAACCGGAGATGGTCACCGTGTGGAGCGGGTGGCCGGGGGTGACGCTGTCCCTGCTTCAGGAGAACTACCCTGTGGGAGTGCAGGAGATCACGTTGGTACTGGACAACCGGAGTGAGATGGAATTTGACTACGGCGAGCATTTCTCCTGCCAGAAGTTTGTGGACGGTGCGTGGCAGCCTGTCGAGTTTCAGGATAAGGTGTTTTTTCATGACATAGCCTGGATCCTTGAGGCCGATTCTGTAAGAAAACTGCGTCTGAACATGGGGTGTCTGGAGCAGCCACTGGATGAAGGATTCTACCGCCTCACTGGAGAGATTATTTATCGGGCAGACTCCATGGCAGAATTGGAAGCATGGCAGCTGGACTTCCGAGTAAAGGCAGAAGCACAGCCGGAGCCGGACTACGCCATGTATATTTCAAAGAAGCCTGTCCCTACTGTAGACGGATGTCTGGTGACGGACCGGCTGCCGGTGTATCTCATCAACAACACCGGCAAGGACGGACAGGTGCTGCACATCCCCCATCTGGAGCGCCGGAATGAAGCGGGAGGATGGGAGGAGGTCCCCTATCAGGACAACGTGGGATTCTGCGGTACGCCCGATCCCCTGCCCGCCGGAGGCGCGGAGTGGTCGGAGGATATGCTGTACCTCTGGGGGGCTCTGGAGGACGGACGGTACCGTCTGTCCTATAAGGTCGGGGATACCTTCGACACAGAGGAGCGGGCGTATGGGGAGTTTACGCTCTATACGCCGGAGGAGAACCACGGCCTGCCTCTGGCGGAATGATTTCCAAACATCAAAAGCGCGTCTCCGTTCGCCGGACGGAGACGCGCTTTTTTGACGCTAGAAGCACTCGTCCTCTACCAGGTGCATGACGCTCACCTCGAAGGCGGTGCGCTCCTGGGCGCAGCCCTCCACCACCTTGGTATAGGCCCGGCTCTGGACGCGGCCCTCCAGAGAGAGAGCTTCGCCTACGGCCATGTTCCCGGTAATCATGGCCACCTGTCCCCAGGCGATGCAGGGCAGATAGTCCGCGCGGCCATACCGGCGGTTCACCGCCAGCATCATATCGGAGATACACCGGCCCAGAGGGGTACGGCGAAGCACCGGCGGCTTGCAGATCACACCCCGGAGGGCGATGCGGTTGCGGTCCTCTTCCTCCTCCCCGGCGGGGGTCAGGAGCTGGGCGAAGACGGAAATGACCAGACGGCTGCCGCTGCCGCTCTTATTATTAAAAGAGCGCAGCTGGCCGTCCACCGCCAGGCGGCGTCCTGTGAGGGGCAGCAGGCGGTGGAGCTGGTCCATGGTGGCGATGACCCAGAGAGTGTCCGTCTGGCCGGACAGCCGCCGGACGGCAAGGGGGAACCGGGAGAACTGCTGGCCGTGGTTTTCGTGGGAGGGCGCGGGTTCGCCCGCCGCCGTCCCGCAGAGCTGTACAAAATTTTTGGTGGTTTCCATATGTAGGTTTCTCCTCATTGGTTGTTTAGGTCGGTTGTCCCAATATATGAGGAGGGGGTTCTTTTTATACCGGCCAGGCAGCCTGACGGCTGCCCGGTCGCTTAGAATGTCTTTTATTCGTTACCCCGGGCCAACTTTTTGTGTGAACAAAAAGTTGCAAAAAGTCACTTAAGGAACGTAGTTCCTTAAGGATCCTCCTTCATTACGGGGGTATTTTGTTTTGCGCCCGAGGCACAGACGGTTTGGTCTGAACTGACTGCCGTCCGCTCTGCCGGTCTTCTGCGTCTGTTTCGGCGTGGTTGACGATGGCCCCTACCGTTTTAGCGGGGCGGACTCGCCGGGGTGCGGGATGGGGGATGGTTCGTTTAGATTGGGTGGAACGGGTCAATTGCTGTTTGATTTTTTGCAAAGATAACTGTCTTGTATTCAAGCCTAATTTAATATATAATTCAACTGTCGATTGACACGGAGGACAATATATGAACAACAATTTAATTGGTGAGCAGATCACGCAATACAGAAAGGCTTTGAACATGACCCAGGAGGAGCTTGGGAAGGCGGTGGGGGTCTCCACGCAGGCCGTCAGCCGGTGGGAGAACGGCGGCGCGCCGGACGTGGCCCTGCTGCCCGCTGTCGCGAACAAATTGGGCGTGACGATAGATGCCCTCTTCGGACGGGAGGGCGGCGAAAAGGTGGACATCCACGACACCGTGGCCCGGTGGCTGGCGGGGATGCCCATAAAGGACCGGTTCGACCAGCTCTGCCGTTTGAACTGGACCGCGCTGAAAAACATGATTGCAGGGAAGGGAAAATTCCCGGAGATCAGCTATCTGGAAAACTGTGAGATGAGAAATGAGGAACCCGACCGCGTCGCTCTGGCAACCGCGCAGCTGTGGCTGGAGGGCGGATTCATGCTGGACGTCCATGCCGAAGATATGTCCTTTTCTACCCTATGGCCCAGACCGGAGAAGGGATATGAAGCCTACTTCGCTTCCATGGACCAATACCGGACGCTGTTTACCGTCTTATCCCGGCCCGGGTGCCTTGAGCTGTTGGAGTACCTGAACAGTCAGACCAGCCGTTTGTACGTGCCGGAGGCCCTCGCCACGGCTCTGCGGATGCCGCGGCAGGAGGTAGAAACGATCTTGCAGGAGCTGCTGGCGCTGCATGTGATGCACAAGAAAGAACTGCAGCTGGCGGACGGACTGACCAGCGCTTATACCCTGTTCCAGGGCACAACTCTGGTGCCTTTCCTTTACATGGCCCGGTGCATGATGCAGTATGGGCAAAACCTGGTCACCGTTGGAGACGGCGACACAGCCCCGCTGCTGGATGGCGGCGGTCAGAATGACAAAAAGGAGAAAAAAGATGAGAAGAAATAAGAGGACTCCTGCGGCGCGGGAATACTTCCGCGCCTTTTACGAGAAAAACCATATCCGCTACTGGGCGGCCATGGTCCTGAGCGTCCTGAGCATCGGGGTAAATCTCTTCGTTACCTGGCTGCTGGGAGCGATGATCGACATCATCGCCGCCGGGGAAGCGGACCGGCTGCTGGAGATGCTGTGGGTCTGGATAGGATTGGCTGTCTTTACGGTGACGGTAGATACAGCCAGCTGCTGGGCGAAATTAGGCTTTGTCCGCCGGGCGCTGGTGCAATATAAGGCTCTGGCCTTCCGGCGGCTGTCAGAGAAGAGCATCAGCGCCTTCTCTCAGGAGAACACCGGGCGGTACTTATCCACCCTGACCAACGATGTGACAACCATCGAAAGCAACTATTTGGAAACACCGTTTGAGATGGCGGCCTACATGTTGACAGGCGTGGGAGCCTTTATGATGATGATCTGGTACAGCCCGCTGCTGGCGGCGGCGGACGTTCTGCTGGGACTGCTGCCCATAGCGGCGGTGGCGGTGACAGGCGGCGCTCTGGCAAAACGGGAGAAGGCTGTCAGCGACCAGAACGAAAGCTTTATGGCGCAGATCAAGGACCTGCTCAGCGGCTTTTCCGTTATCAAGAGCTTCAAGGCGGAGGAGGAGACCCAGAAGCGCTTCAACGGCTCCAACCAGACGCTGGAGAACGTCAAGTACCGCCGCCGCTGGTGCGAGGCGCTCATCGGGGAGGCCTCCGGCCTGTGCGGACTGGTCATGCAGATGGGCATCTTTTTCCTGGGCGCGTATCTCGCCATCCGGGGGGATATCACCGCCGGTACGGTCATCATGTTTATCAATCTGTCCGGTTATGTGCTGAATGCGATCAATATCCTGCCCAAGGGCCTGGCCAACCGCAGGGCCGCCGCCGGGCTGGTGGAGAAGCTGGCGGAGGTCACGGAGGAGAACGCGGGCCGCGCCGGGGATCCGGTCCCGCCGGTGCTGAAGGATGCCATTACCCTGGAAAACGTCACCTTCGGATACGAGCCGGGCGAGCCGGTACTGCGGGACCTGTCCATGCGTCTGGAGGCCGGGAAGAAGTACGCCCTGGTGGGCGGCTCCGGGTCGGGGAAGTCCACGCTGCTGAACCTTCTCATGGGGGCCTACGACGGGTATGAGGGCTCTGTCGCCATCGACGGGAAGGAACTGCGGGAGATCGACACCGACAGCCTCTACGACGTCATGAGCCTTATCGGACAGAACGTGTTCCT
This sequence comes from Oscillospiraceae bacterium, assembly GCA_014237695.1. Lineage (GTDB taxonomy): Bacteria > Bacillota > Clostridia > Oscillospirales > Oscillospiraceae > Pelethomonas. Next base: position 12,539 of record JAAZZJ010000019.1, read on the forward strand.
CTTTGACGACACGCTGTATCAGAACATCACCATGTTCCGGGACTTCCCGGAGGACAAACTGGAGCTGGCGGTCCACCGGGCGGGGCTGGACGGGCTCATTGAGCAGAGGGGCGAGAGTTACCGGTGCGGAGAGAACGGAAACGGACTCTCCGGCGGGGAGCGGCAGCGGGTCTCCATCGCCCGGTGCCTCATGCGGGAGACGCCGGTGCTGTTGTTGGACGAGGCCACGGCGGCGCTGGACAACCAGACGGCCTTCGCGGTAACGGACGCGATCCTGCACCTGGACGGGCTGACCCGGATGGTGGTCACCCACCGGCTGGAAGCCGAGCTGCTGGAGCAGTATGACGAGATCTTCGTCCTGCGGGGCGGAGAGGTCTGCGAGCGGGGGCGCTTCGGCGAGCTGATGGAGCGGAAGGAGTATTTTTATTCGCTGTATAACGTGACCAACGGGTGAGCGGCGGTCCGGCGGAAGCAGCAGGACGGTTGAGGGTTGTAATCGGCAGGAATTTGTTGTAAGCTGGAGGCAGTCCTCTATATCAATACGGAAATGGGGTTGCATGATGAAATTTTTGAAGGATGGCAGCGCGCTTCTGTTTCTTCACCAGGGGGAACGGGTCCGTATCGAACCCTGGGGGCAGGACTCCCTGCGGGTACGGGCGTCCATGGCGCCGGAATTTTCGGGAAAGGACTGGGCGCTGACAGAGCCGGCGGCGGGGGCGGCGTCCGAGATCGCCATCGAGCGCATGGATGTGACCTGGGACGATGGAACCGTGGAAACACGGGAGCTGGCATCCATTGTCAACGGCCGGATCAAGGCGGTGGTCAACTACGCGGGGGTGATCTCGTTTTTTAAGGACGGCGGGCTGATTCTCCAGGAATACTGCCGGGCTTACGACGGAGCCATCTCCCGGGAGAGCCGCTGTCTGAAGCTGGTGAGCCGGGAGTGGAAGGGAATCACAGGCGGCAGCGAATATACGCTGAATGTCAAGTTTGAGAGCGGCAAGGATGAGAAGATTTTCGGCATGGGGCAGTACCAGCAGGAATATATGGACATGAAGGGGTGCGTGCTGGAGCTGGCCCAGCGCAATTCCCAGGTCTCCATCCCCTTTGCCGTGTCCTCCTTTGGATACGGTTTTCTCTGGAACAATCCGGCGGTGGGCCGGGTGACTTTCGGGAAAAATTACTACGAATGGATCGCCCGGGCCACCCGGGAAATGGACTACTGGATTACCGCCGCCGGTACGCCCAGGGATATCCTGTTCAATTACACCGCCGTCACCGGCCGGGCGGAGATGTTCCCGGAGGACCTGATGGGGCTCTGGCAGTGCAAGCTGCGCTACCGCACCCAGGAGGAGGTCCTCTCCGTGGCCCGGAAGTACCGGGAGGAGGGCATCAAGCTGGATCAGATCGTCATCGACTTCTTCCACTGGACCGTCCAGGGGGACTGGAAGTTTGACAAGACCTACTGGCCTGATCCCAAAGCCATGGTGGAGGAGCTGCACGCCATGGGCATCAAGGTGATCGTCTCCGTATGGCCCACCGTGGACCGGCGTTCGGAAAACTTCGGGCCCATGTGGGAGCAGGGCCTGCTCATGCGCACCGAGCGGGGCGCTCTCCAGACCTATGATTTCCAGGGGGACTGCGTGGAGATCGACGTCTTCAACCCCGAGGCCAGGCGGTATATCTGGGAGGTATGCAGGCGGAACTACTGCGATCTGGGCATCGACTCCTTCTGGCTGGATAACTCCGAGCCGGATCTGGGGGTATACGACTTCGACCACTACCGCTACTGCGAAGGTCCCGCCCTGGCCATCAGCAACCTGTATCCCCAGCTGTTCAGCCGGGCTTTCTATGAGGAAATGAGCAGGCGCCAGGACACGCCCGTGGTGAACCTGCTGCGGTGCGGCTGGGCCGGGTCCCAGAAGTACGGCAACGTCATCTGGTCAGGGGACATTCCCAGCACCTTTGAGGCCCTGGCGGATCAGGTCCAGTGCGGGCTGAACATGGGCCTGGCGGGTATCCCCTGGTGGACCACGGATATCGGCGGGTTCATGACCGACGACGTAAACGATCCGGACTTCCGGCAGCTGCTGGTGCGCTGGTTCCAGTTCGCGGTGTATTCCCCGGTGCTGCGGATGCACGGAGACCGGGGCCCCCACAACATCCCGGCCCTGGACCAGCGGAGCTGGGGCGGCGGCTACCTTCAGACCGGCCAGCCCAACGAGCTGTGGAGCTACGGGGAGGAGACCTACGCCATCTTGCGGAAATACTATGACCTCCGCATGGATATGCGCGGATATATCCGCTCCCTGTACGCCGAGGCCCATGAGAACGGGTCCCCCCTGCTGCGGGCCATGTTTTACGAGTTCCCCGGGGACAGGAAGTGCTGGGAGCTGCAGGATCAGTACATGTTCGGCGGGACCTATCTGGCGGCGCCCATTCTCCGGCTGAACCAGTTCCGCCGGGAGGTCTATCTGCCGGCGGGGCAGTGGGAGCTTACCTCCACCGGCGAGGTGTTCCGGGGAGAACAGACCGTGACCGTGGACGCGCCGGTGGAATATATGCCGGTATTCCGGCGGCTGTAACCGTGTCCGCCGGAGCGTCCCGCCCCGCGGGAAAAATAAATCGAAAACTGCGGTTGTCTTTCCCCTTCAAGTATGCTATGATGCCGGTATAGTATGTATTATGGGAAGGAGCCGCTTTGTGAATCTGAAAGAACTGTTCAGCGCCCACGACATGACCGTGGGCGCGCCATGGAAGCGCATCATGGAATTTACGGTGCCGATGCTCATCGGCAATCTGGCCCAGCAGCTGTACAATACCGCCGACTCCATCGTGGTAGGCCACTACATAGGCGACAACGCCCTGGCGGCGGTGGGCAGCGCCGGGCCCATCCTCAACCTGCTGCTGGCGCTGTTTGTGGGCGTGGCGACCGGGGCGGGCATCGTGATCTCCCAGAACTACGGCGCGGGACGGCGGGACAAGCTCAGCGAGTCCGTCGGCAACTGCATCACGCTGGCTGCCATCGCCTCCGCTGTTACCACGGTGATCGGACTGCTGCTCACTACCCCCATGCTGCGGATGCTGGACACGCCGGAGTCCATCCTCTCCTGGAGCGCCGGTTATCTGCACATCATCTTCTGGGGCGTGGCCGGAGGCGCGTTCTACAACATCCTCTCGGGCGTCCTGCG
>JAAZZJ010000001.1 GCA_014237695.1 Oscillospiraceae bacterium
CATGGGGTTGACGTACTGCTTGCTGGTGGGAGAGATTTTGATGACCTGACCGCCCAGCCGCTGGACCAGGGGATAATACTCGGCCTCCGGGTCCGCGATGAGAATATCATCATCGGTGACGAGGAAGACGTTGAGCATTTCCCGCTTCGCGGAGAAGGATTTGCCGCTGCCAGGGGTGCCAAGGATTAACCCGTTAGGGTTCTTTAACAGCTTGCGGTCCACCATGATGAGGTTGTTGCTGAGGGCGTTCAGCCCATAGTAGAGGGCTTCCTTGCCGCTCTGAAACAGCTCTTCGGTGGTGAAGGGGACGAAAATGGCGGTGGAGCTGGTGGTGAGGCTCCGCTGAATCTCGATCTGGTTCAGCCCCAGAGGCAGGGAGGACATTAGCCCCTGCTCCTGCTGGTAGTCCAGCCGCCGCAGGGCGCAGTTGTACTTTTGGGCGATGCCCGCCGCCTGGAACACGTTGTTCTCCAACTTCTGCCGCGTCTCCGCCGTGTTCATTACCAGCATGGTGACGAGGAACATCCGCTCATTCCTGGACTGCAGATCTTCCAACAGCCGCTTCGCTTCCCCTCCGTAGGTATTGAGGTCAGAGGGGATGATGTCCATATCGTATCCGCTTCTGACGGCCTTTTTCTGCTCCTCAATGGTCATTTTCTGCAAATCGGTGATCTTCCGCTTCACATTTTTAATAGCGGCGCTCTGGTCGATGGACTGGATATGGAGCGTGACCACCATGCTGCTTTCCAGGTCCAGGAAGTCCGCCAACATCCGGTCGGTCAGCTCCGGGGCCAGGATTTGCAGGAAGGACATTGCCCCGTAGGTCCTGCCGATCTGGAACATCCGGCCATTCTTGAAGGTGAAGCTGTCCGGGGCGATGAAGTCCTTGCTGGACAGGCCGGTTTTATAGATGGCATCCCAGGCAAAGCGGAACTTCTGATTATCCGCCGGGTGGAACATCTTATGGAGGACGGCCAGCCGCTCATAGCCGCTCAAAGAGTGCGCCCGTACCCCCAGGGTCTTGAAGTTAGCCAACACATCCGCCTCAATGCGTTCCAGTCGGGGCTTGGCCTCCTTCAGACTGTCCGCCTCCACGCCAAAGGTGATGTACTTGGTCTTGGTCAGGCCGTTGTTCCCCTTGGAGAGCTGGCCTTTCAGCATATCCGAATATTCCTCCCGGATGGAGTTGAAAGCGTCCGTCTGGTCGGGAATATGGATGGACTGGCGCTGTTCCTCCATATCGGCGGGCTGGTTGAGAAAAGAGAACTGGACCTGGATGGAGGAATCAAAATAATTGAGGAAATCGCACCAATTCTCAAAGATCAGGTTCTTGTCCTCGTTCTGCGCCAACTGGTAATTGATGTCGTAGAATTGCACCTGCTTGGTGTAGTAATGCTCCGTCACCACGCAGATACCGTCCCGGCACATCTCCCGGTAGGGGATGGTCTGCTGGGCGGTGCGGGGGATTTTGCCGTCCCGCTTGGCCTTCTGGACGGAAGCGGACAGCCGCCGCTTCTGGCGGCTGGTGAGCTTGGCGTCAGGGGTCAGGCGGATGGTGTCCCGCAGGTCGGCCTTATCTTTTTTGTGCTGTCTTTTTGCCGCTTGCAGATTTTTTACTTGCTTTTCCTGCTTTTTTTGCAATCGCGTGTACCTCCTTTTCATGATGATTCAGCCGCTCCATAGCGGCGTAGAGATTGTCGGTCTGGTAGGGACGGACCTTGGGGGCGAGGAACTGCGCCCGGATGAAGTGGCCCAGCACCTTCTCTAAGGGCTGGCCGTCCTTTTCGTAGATGCCGAACAGGAAGAAGGGCAGCATAAGGCCGATCATCAGCAGAGCCGCCGCCTCGTTGCCGAGACTGTTCCGGGTGAGCATATAGGCGGGTACGCCAATCAGACCGCCCGCACCGAAGCAAATGAGCTGGCGCGCGGTCAGGTTGAACGCAACCTTCGTCTTTACTTTAGCGAGGTCTTTCGGGACAGGGACAAAGGGCATGGTTACACCTCCTTTCGCAGCACATCCCGGATGCCCTGCATGATATAGGCCACACACGGGACGGAAATGTTAATTGGATTTTTGGGGGAAATAAGTTGCCTCACCTCACATATTCATATTTTCCGATTGCGTACTCAAAAAATTTTTATTGTAGTGTCCAAAATTGCCAGCGTGCTACGTTATATATAATGAGGGAAATCCAAACAAGTACACAAAGGAGTTAATAATACCATGAATGAACAGTTTTACCGGCTTTGCTTTCATATGAGAAGGACAGCGTCCTCTTTGCGAAGTAAACTCTTCCCGTTCTCCTTGAATAAAATTTTGGAGAGTGCAAACGACCTGGCTGCTACCGTAGAAGAAATTGAAGAATTCAGAGAACTGGACAAACGGTTACAACAAGAGTATGAAGAACATATCCGTTCAGAACCAGTCCTAATTCCTCAAAATACTATGTATTTTGGGGGAGGCCGCAACAAGAAAAGAGTGAATTTTTTGAACGCAGACCACTACCGTGCCGAGATTAAAAAAGCATATACCTGGGCAATTTCTCATGGTATCAATGTGTTTGTTGTCAATTATTCCAAGCCCATCGGTTTGTTGGCATTGGAAATATTACTTGACCTTCGCTGCGCTGGCGAGACTTTTCGACTTTACACTGTCCATACTGCACCTGTTAGATATATAAAAAGCTACCGGCTGATTCGGGAAACAGACATAGAAATCTTTTGGATGCTAAGCAAGTGTGATTATCGTTATAACCGTCTGACCACACTGGAAATGTTTTATAAAATTTCCTCCAGAGTTGGGTATATCTACAACGAAGATGGTATTCAAATTGAAGAAACCAATCTTGAAGGATGGGATGATGAATAGAGCGTCGCCTTAGCTCATCTCACCTCCTGACCTTTCGGTTTTGCGGCGGGCTGGCCACCGGGGACGGGCTTCGCCGCAAGCTGAGCCTTAATGGAGGGCTTCTTCTCCGTCTGTTTCTGCATAGCGTCCATTTCCTTCCGTGTCTGTGTAACGAAGATGCTTAGAACACCAGGATGGCTTGTGATGAGATAGTCTCGGTGACGGCCCGCAGTATCAAACATGGGGACAGTTGCCGCCCACGCCCGATTGCCGCTGGAAACACGGGGATCGCTCCTTATACCTTGAAGGGTAGCAGCCAGTACATGACTTACACGCTCCGCACCAAACGCCGCCAGTACGCCCTTTGTGTCAGCATGGAGACTCATTCCATCAAAGCCCTCCCTAATTGCCGTCTCAATAGCATCCCGGCAGGCAACATTCGTTTCCAGGGAGGCGAGGAAAGCGTCCAACTCTCCATGCTCTCTGGCATATTCGCCGGTGTGCTGATAAATCGGGATAATGGGGGCAGTTTCCCGCTGGGCCTCCATTAGACTTTCGGCCCTATCCTCAATACACTCCCGGATATTGTCCATGTGACCCGTCTCCATATCCCGGAAGTCCTTGTAAATATCCGCCAGAGGGCAGGGGGATTCCAGCAACGCTGCCGCCTGGGGTGCGGGGAGGTCCTGCACCTCCAACGACATCAGAATATCCTCCCGCATGGCGTACTCATAGGCATGGTTCAGGGCTTCCTCCGCTGTCATGCCCAACAGCCCGTGCTTGAACTGCTCCTGTTCCGCCGCCATTTTGTCATATAGTGCCTGATTCAATTTTTCTGTGTCCATGAACGTCTCCTTCCATTATAATAATTTCTCATACCGCAATTTCATCTGCGGCGGGCAGAGGTCCACAACGGGACAGCGTTTGCCGGTCCAGCGTTTTCCCCCTGCCTGCCCCATACACGTCCAGCCCGCTGCCCGGATACTGGCTCCGGCCTCCGTGTCCAACGTGTAGGTGATGATCTTGCGGTAGCCGATAGCCTTTGCCGCCCGCGCCGCCGCAGAGTACAGCATACTGCAAGCGTTTTTCTCGCCCGTGGTACAGAGCCGGGTCACTTCCAGCGTCAGGCCATTGTCCAGATAGCGGCTCACGGGACGGCCCACAATGGCAACGCCCACCAGCCGCCCCTCCGCCGCACACCCAATGGAAAACTTGTGGCCTATGGTGGGCTTGTGGTGGCGGTGGTGGGCAGCTACAAAAGCGTTGGCCTCTTTCAGTGATACCGGGGTTAAGGTGAGCATATCACCGCGCCCCTTTGTCCGTATTCCGCTCCTGGGCAGGAGCCGCCGCTTCTCGCACCCCCGTCTCTTTCGCCGCGCTCTTGAGTGCGCCGCGCACGGAAGGGGGACGCTCCTGCTCCACCGCTTTCTCATATGCGCTCAAAACAGCGGCGTTCAGCGCCTGCCGCATTTCCTTGGTGGTGGGGCAGCAGATGTCGTGATATTTGCCGTCCTGCCCCTTGGTGCTGGGCATGGAGACATACGGCCCATTCTCCGTATTGTAAATGCGGATGTTGTTGACGGCGAATACGCCGCCCAGGCTCACACTGGCAAAGCCCATCAGCTTGCCATGGTCCTTATCCGGGTCCTTGGGGAGATAGATTTTCACGTCCACGCCGGGGACGGCAGGGACCTCTGCGCCGGTTTCCGGCGCTCTATTCTCACTCAAATTGCAATCCTCCTTCTCATTTTAATGTGCGTTGAAAATAGACCGGCTGACCGAGCCGGTTTTGAACAGGGAGAAGCACAGCAGTACCGTGTACCCGGCGCATTGCCAGATAGCAATATGAAGGTTGGTTCCGCTGGTGATCTGCCCAATCAGCACGGCATAAATCGCCACGCAGATCATAATGAAAAAGCCTTGCAGACCAAGAGCCACAAGGCCGCGCAGGTAGTTTTGCCCCATCTGCCCCCATTCCCGGTTGGTCATGGTGGCGAAGGGAATTGCGCCGATAGAGCAGTAGATGTAAATTTCAATCATCCGCCCCACCAGCACAATCATCACGCAGAAGGACAGAATGGGCATGGTGATTTTCAGCAGCATCGTCTCCACCAGCAGACCGAACAGCTCTCCCAGCTCCATGGCCTCCAACTGCGCGGACACGTCCCCTATGACCGTGGCAAAGTCAAGGCTGGTGGTGCCGGTGATAATTCCGGCGCTCTGTTGTACCACGTTCTGCCCCATCTCAAAGATTGCCATGGTAATATCAAAGGTGTGGGTGACGAGGTAAACGGCAATGAACGCTTTCAGCACCCATTTATAAATGGCGTAAGTTTCAAAGTCGTGGAAGTTATTTTTCTCCATGAGCATACTGATAAGCTCGTAGCACAGGACAAAGGTAATAATCATCCCGGCTATCGGAACCACCACGTTATCACTCAGATTGCGGATCATGGAGAAAACCCCGGCGTTCCATGCCGCCGGGGTCGTCCCCACGTTTGCCGCAACTTCCCCGACTTCGCTGTTGATCTGGTCAAACATCCCGTCCAGGTTGCCCATAATGCAGTCCCGGAGGATGCCCTTGATCCAGTCTGTGATTATGTCGAGGATGTTCAGCATTGGCTACGCCCTCTTAGCCGAACAGGTTCGCCAGCAGGGGGATGAGCTGCATACCAATCAGGGCCACGCCGCCGCCCGCCATGAGCTGCTTCATGCCCTGCGACTTCGCGCCGGGGTTGTCGTTGCCGTAGCCTTCCAGCAGATTAATGACGCCCCACACGCCCAGGCCAGCGCCGAGGGCAATTACCAGAACCTTCAAAGTGTCGATAGCAGAAGTGAAAAATTCCATTAAAATACCTCCATAATGTTGTAAAATATTGATTTTGAATGTGACAGGGAATCCTCCCCGGAAATATGAAACACCGCCAACTGAACGTGTCAGTCGGCGGTGCTACCGGGCCGGGAACGTAGCTTTTGAGTAACAGCTATCAAAAGCAGCTTGTCCGGCCAGACGGTCAAAGATTGTGCCAGCCTTTACAAATGCCGGTTTCTGACGTATAATGCAGATAACACAGATAAATGGGGTTCTCCATGAACAATAGAGATTTGACTGACAAGGTAAATTCAGCCATGTACCGGCAATGCCGGGACCGGGGCTTTGCGGCTCCGGTGGATGTGCTGATGGAGATAGGCTATTTGTCCAAAAAGGACTATGAAAACTGGCGGTATGGGCGCGTCTCCTACTTGGAGCGCGTCTGTACGGCCAATTTAAGCAAGCTGTCCACCGTCATGCACCAGATGCGGGTGTATGCGAAAAAGGCGGGGTTAAAGCCGTCTTTCTGCTGCTACAAACGGTGGGGCGTAAAGAAAAAGGGGGGTCAGGGCCATAAGCCGGTAATCCCCCTTCGGTTCAGCAAGAACGGCAATCCAGAAATTGAACGCTGGTATGCCACGCACTTCGTTGATACAAAGCGGGTCAGCCAGCTAAAGGCGGCAGCATTGGAGAAAGCGGAGCCGCCCCGTCAGGAGGGGGAATCCCCGGAGGACGGAGCTTCCATCTCGTAGCACTCGAAAACATCATCCGGCTTCACTGTCAGCCTGCGGACCAGGAACTTCGCAATATCAAAGTAATTCTTCTTGCTGGAATCCAGCAGATACTTGTACTGCGGGTGCTTGGTAATGTCAAACTTATCGGAGAAAAACGGCCTTACGCCCTGCACCTGCAAGATGCACTTGCCGCCATCCATCACTGCCAGCTCGTCGGTGGACATCAATTCTTTGCCACATTGTCAAGTGAAGAATTCATTCTTTTTGCTTTTTCAAACACGGAATCTTGTAGATGTTCTATAAATGTGCTAATCTGAACACAATAACAAATTGAGATTTATCAAAAAATGGAGGAAATTATATGGAACAGATATGGAAAGAAATGTTTCAGGCGGCAAAAGCAGTACAGAATGGGCGGCAAATATCTGATTATGTGGATGCGGGGGGAGTTGCTGCTGCAATACTATCATCATCAGGAAAAATATATGTGGGTGTCTGTGTAGATACCTGTTCTACATTGGGAATATGTGCTGAAAGAAATGCGATTTTTAATATGATAACAAATGGCGAACAGAAAATAGAAAAAGTGCTTGCAATCATGCCAAATGGAAAGTCCGGTGCCCCATGTGGTGCTTGTCGGGAATTGATGGTTCAGCTTATGCCCAATAGCTATCAGGAAATTGAAGTGCTGATGGATTTTGAAACAGAAGAAATAGTTACTCTTGGTGAACTTACTCCTAAGTGGTGGATATAAACAGCTTCCAGTTTATCAACACCCCAAAAAAGGCAGCCGCTCCCCTCAAAGCGTCTGCCTTTTCCTGTCCCCGTCCTTCTACTCGTTCCTGAAAACCTCCACCATCATCTTTGCCCCCAGCTTAAAACCGTCAATGAACATTTCCGAGAACTCAAACGGGATTACGTCAAGCTGTTCGTCCATGATTTTAATGAACCGCTCATCAAGGGGCGGCTCCAGCTTAGCCAGTAACTCGATAAAGTCCTCGTAATGCTGGTAATTCCCCTGATGGATTTTCCGGTATTCCTCACCTCTGGGGGCATACTGTTCCGCCGGGAAGATTTCACCATTATAAAGCTGTTCCAGTACGTTCTTCACTTCCATGACCTCCTTTTCATTTTGTAATACTATTATGTATTACATATTTGTATTTTATCATGTGTTATATAAAAGTCAAGAGGAATCGTTTATAATGGTTGCAGAAACGTAATACGGAGGTGTAACATGGCAGACAAGTTTGTGGTGCGTCAGAAGAAGCCAGACAAAAAGGAAGATAAGTCGGTGGTCATGACGCTGCGGATAGACCGGGAATTGCAGGAAGAATTTGACGCTCTGGCGGCGAAAAGCGACCGCTCCCGAAATGAATTGATGTGTATGGCTCTGCGCTATGCCTTAGACCATTTAGAGTTTATCCCGGAAGCCGGAGAGTAGGGAACCCGGCTTCTTTTTCGTGTACGGGCAAAAAGAAAACCCTTCCCCCGGAAAGAGAGAAGGGCATTGCCATTATTCTGTTACCGCCGGTATCTCCCCGACAAAGTTATAAATGATTTTGATTTCCTGAAACTTCTCCCCGTCAACCTTTTTTACCTCACCCACCAGAATCCGGCTGATAAGGCGGTTTAAGATACCCTCGTCCAGTTCCCGGACTGCGGCGTACTGCCTGATTTCCCGGATAAAAGTGCGGACATCACTTTCCTGCTCATTGGAACGGCGCAGAGAGAGTGCCAATTCCTTTAACTGCTTCTGGTTTTCCTCCTGTTCCCGCTCCATTGCCGCCGTCAGCTTCACAAACCGCTGCTCGGACAGGATTCCCTTTGCCTTGTCGGTATACAGGTTCAGGAACATATCGTCAATCTCCCGGTTCCTTGCTTCCAGCCGTTCCCGTTCCTTCTCCATCTCCGAAGCGTCCGCCAGATACCGCCGCTCCATGCGGCTGCTAATCCTCTGGTAGAACGATTCCACGTCCTTCAACGCCATTGCCGCTAGTTCCTGAATATCCTTCAGCACAAGGTTGTACAAATCCCTCGCTTCCACCTTATGGCTGGTGCAGGCATCCTTCCCAAGCCGGTTATACGTCTGGCAGATATAATACGCCTTGTCTATCGGCTCCCGTTCCTCGCCGGTAAAGCGGTTCTTCCCGGTTCTGCCCACCTTCTCATAGCGTACCTGCATGGACTTCCCGCAGGTTGCGCAGTAGATAATGCCGTGGAACAGGTTGTAGAAGGGGCAGGCGTTCCCCTCCATGATAGGCGGGCGGCGGTCAATGAGTTCCTGCACCTTCTCCCAGTCCTCCGGGCTTACGATAGCTTCATGGCAGCCCTCAAGCACTTCCCATTCCTCACGGGGAATGATGTCATAGGTGTTGGAGCGGATTCCTTTCTGGTGCGTCCGGCAGACTAAATGCGCCCCCTTATAAAATGGGTTCCGCAGGATATGGCTAATCCGCGCGCTCCCCCATGAGTAATAATTCACGTCACATTCTGTATTGCCCTTTACCCGTGTAATGGGGATTTTATCCTCCATAAGCTGTTTGGCAATCCGCATACACCCCCAGCCGTTCAGTGCAAGGTCATAGATTTTACGGATAGTCGGTGCAGTGTCCGGGTCAAGGATAAGGTGTCCCTTTTCCTCCGGGTCACGCATCAGGCCAAGGGGCGGCTGCCCGCCGCAAAACTTCCCCTGACGGGAGCGTGTCATGCGCCCGGCAAGCACTTTCTTTGAAATATCCCGGCTGTACATATCATTCAGGATATTTTTAAACGGTGTAATATCCATTTCCTGCCTTGTCAGGCTATCCACGCCGTCCGTGACCGCTATATACCTTACATTGTGTTTCGGGAAAAAGATTTCGATATAACTGCCCGCTTCAATATAGTTTCTCCCAAGCCTTGAAAGGTCTTTGGTTATCACGCAGCCTACCTTCCCCGCTTCAATGTCGGCAATCAGACGCTTAAACGAAGGGCGGTTGAAATTCCTTCCCGTATACCCGTCGTCCACGTAATACTCGTACCGGGGCATACCGTTCTTTTCAGCGTAATCTTTGAGCAAAAGTTTCTGGTTCGAGATACTCATGCTCTCATTCTGGCTGCCGTCATCAAGGGAAATCCTGCAATAGAGGGCGGTTATTTTCTGATTCGATAGATGATTTTTCCTGCTCATAAGGTTCTCCTTCTATGAACAGGGACACGATACCATGATAATACCATGCCCCCGCCATTTGTTCAACTGTTTTCTGCAAGATTCCCGGTTTTTCTCCGGTTTCCGCCCTTTAGCTGGCCTGCCGTTTCTGCCATTCCTCGAACCGCTCACAGGTCTGCCGCTCGATAAGCTGCTCAAAGGCTTCCTGCATGGTCTGGCTGCCCGCAAACTCACGGGACACGATAAACTGTACCTTTTTCTTTTTGTTCCGGCTCTGCTCCGGGCAGCCTGCTTGTTTTGCCATAGGCATTTACCTCCATAAAGATACCCGGACAACTCCGTCCGGGCGTGTGTCGTGTGCTGCCGGACAGGTGGGAGCCTGACAACGGGGGCTGACAACGGACGTTAAAAAACTCCGCACACAAAACCCGGCTTCCCGTTTCCTGTCCTGATTGATTTTCTTCCTGTTTCTCCGTTGCTTTCGTTGTCAGGGGAAGAAAAAGCCCTAAAATACGGTGCTTTTAGGCTCCCTTCCCGGCAACGGGCTTGACAACGGGAGGGGCAACCAGCCGACAACCGGCTATGGCTTTCCCCCTTCCAGCCATTCCTTTGGCAGCCCAAGCTGGACGGCTTCCCCTTCGGGCAAAGGCTGGAAACCCGATTCTCCATGACCTCCGTTGTCAGGCGGCTCCGCCCGTTCCCAGCCCTTCTGCCGGTTATAGGGCGGCGGGAAATGCCGTGGATTCTCAAAGGCTTTCCAGCCCGCCGCATAATTCTTCATAATGGAATTGATGTCCCTGATGTCATACTGCTTCGGTTCCTCATAGTCAGGATGTCCCAGCCCTTCATGGTAGATTTGCAGGGAGCATACCATCTTCCCGCCGTACCCGTCCAAAAAGTTCAGAATCCGGGTGGCGAGGGTGTCCTCCGGCATGAATGACCGCTGGTGTTCTTTCAGATACCGTTCCATTGCCGGGCTTAATTTCAGCTTTACGTCCCCCTTCCGGTAAACCTCCATGACCTCCGCCCACATCTGCCCGATATAGGCTCTAGAAGCGGCTTCATCTTCCAGAATGTGAACCTCCGCCGCTTCCGCCTGCACCTGCACCGGCAGGAAACGCCGGTTCCCGGTGCGGTCAAGGGGCAAAAAGTCCAGCGTGTTGGAAGTCCCGGCAAACACGCACTGCCGCTTGTGGTCTTTTGGGTGGACTTCATAAGGGGCTTTGTAGGTTTCCTTCTGGCGGCTCAAAAAGGACTTAATATCCTCAATGCTCTTTGCGTTCGCCGTGGCAATCATCTCCGACATTTCAATAATCCAGTGGCCTTGCAGCTTCCGGTACACGTTGTCATCGTCCAGCTTCCGCAGGTCATCGGAAAACCACTCGTCCCGGACAGCGAGGAACCGAAAAAAGGTGGACTTCCCGGCTCCCTGACCGCCCACCAGACAAAGCATGACCTCAAACTTCGTCCCCGGCTTGAATACCCGTGTCACCGCCCCCAGCATGAACAGCAGGAGGACTTCATAATTGTAATCGCTCACCTCCGCACCGAGGAAATGGCGCAGGGCATAGCGCACCCGCTCCGTCCCGTCCCATTGCAGGCTGTTTAAATAATCACGGACAGGGTGATACCGGTACTCATTAGCGGCTACCTTGATAGCCCCCTCGATCCGCTTCTCTGATGTCAGCCCGTAGTGTTCCTCCAAGTACAGAACCAGATATTGGATATCCACGTCCGTCAGGCGGTTCCCGTCCCGATACCAGCCAAGGGGCTTCACAATGTCAACCCGGTCAGTCAGGAGGTTGCTGCTGAACGCCCCTCTAAGCAGCGGGTCATGCAGGAACACCGCCCTGTAATTCCCCGGCGTGTTGGCGGTCTGCCCCTTCTGCGTGGTTTCCAGCATCTGCTGGACTTCCCCCACCGTCTTTTCACCGTCCAGGCTGTCTGCGGCTATCTCCACGGCTTGTCTGGCCTCTGGCGGCAAACTCTGATACCCTCCGCTCAATCCGTTCCACCTCCTTCCCATGCCCCGTGATGACGGCGGCTTTTTCCTCCGCTGTCCCGGTCAGCAGCGTGTCTAAAAGATAACCCACATACTCCCGTTTCTGCATGGCTTCCACGAACAGCGGGTTCCAGCCGTCATCCGGCGATTTCGGCGCATAGGCCGTTCCCCAATGCTCCAATAAACGCAGGTAATCGCTCAGCACCCGGAAGCATTTCTGCTGTGCCTGCAAGAACCGCAGTTCCGCCGACACGCTCCGTCTGGCTGGCTTCGGGGAAGCCCTGCCCCGGCTCTCATAAGGGATTCCAAAATCCGCAGCCAGCTTTTTCGCCGCTTCCAGACCGGACAGCCCATAAAGCCTTGCCACGAAGTCAATCACGTCCCCGTCCGCCTGGCAGCCGAAACAGTGGAACCGCTTATCCACCTTCAAGCTGGGATTCCTGTCATCATGAAAAGGGCAGCACGCCATGCCGTTCCGGTTCACCCGGATACCGTACATTTCCGCCGCCTGCCTTGCCGTTACATTTTCCTTTACCGCTTCAAATACATTCATACCGTCCCTTCCCGGAAATAAAAAAGCATCTGCCATCTCCACAACGGAAAGCAAATGCTTCAAATTTCCATATCCTTTTTTGTTGTTGTCCTTAACCCGTTCCTGCGCTCCATGCGCTCCCGGTTCGCCCGGTCTGCTTCCATTTTCCCCCTTGCAAGCCTGTCCTTAATGGATTCCCTTGCCCTCTCTTTAATCTGCTCCTTATTTGCACGGCTCACCTCCGGCTTTTGGAGTGCCGACTGGACTTTCCTTAACACTTTCTGCGCCGCATTTTTAAGCTGCTCCTGAACCGTACACAGGCATTTCACGGCGAAATCCCTTTTCTCCTGCGGGGCTTTCCGTTCCGGCGAAGCCAGCCACTTTTTGTAATCCTCCACCGCCCGGATGTCCTCCTTCTGTGTTTCCGCCCGGACGGTATCTGCCACAACCTCGCAGGCTTTCTCATAAGCCGTGTCCGCCACTTCCTCCACCAGCGATTCTATGTCCGCAATCTTCATGGTGACAGTGGCAAGGGCAGCCTGCTTTTCCGAAAGTTCCTGCTCCTTTTCTTCAATCAATTCTTCCTGTTTTTCCAACTCTTTTTCTTTCTCTGAAACAGCTTTTACGGCTTTATCAAACCTCTTTTCCTGCTCCGCTATGGCTATGGTATTTTTCGTTAAGGCTTCCCCCTGTGCGGAGAGTATTTTCTTCTGCTTTTCAATGATGAAGTCCTGCTTTTCCAGATAATCCCGCCCGCCATAGGACGGCTCCTGTTCCAGATGAACCCCGTACCGCCTGCTGATGTCAAACAGGATTGTCCGGCAGATGGAATCAAAGGTCTGCTTCCGGTTATTGTTCTTCCCCTTCGGCTTGTCCGGGGAGGGCAACGGGATTCCCAGTTCTTCCAGTGCCTTTTCCTGCTGGGGGCATAACTCCCCGTACCGGTTTTTGCAATCGAATACATGGCGCTCATGGATATGCGGCGTCCCCTCGTCCAGATGGAGCGCCCAGTCCAAAAGATGGACGTGAGAGCCGAACCGCCGTTCAAACTCCCCGTAAAACTCATTCACAATCTGGAACAATGTTTCCGGCGGGACGGATTTCTCCACCGTCCCAATCTGGTAAATGCTTTCCTCTGGGCAGGTCTTGTTATTCGTGAGTAAATCCCCCACGCTGCGGTTACGCTCCGTGTGCCGGGTCTTTTCATTCCTTGCGTTCTGGGCTTCCACGTAATCCGAATAATGCTCCGTGTAATAAGCCCGCTCTATCTGCTCAAAGCTGAAATCCGGCTGGGAGGAATCCTCCCGGCTCCCGGCGGTGGTATAGCCCCGGTAACAGTCCCAGTACACGTTTTTCCTCGCCCGCTCCGAATCAATATGGCTGCTGTTATTCAGGTCAAAGCGGCGGTCATTGTGGCGTGGGTTGTACGTGCCGTTTTTGCCGGAGCGTCCGTTGTGCCGTGTCAGTTTCAATGCCAAATCCTCCTTCCTTTTTCAAGATTTCCCGGCTGGCGGGAGGGCTGCGGGGCTGCTGAACCTGCGGTGGCTTGCGTCAGGTAATACCCAGTACGAGTTGACGCAGGCATCAACTCTAGCTGGGCAAGGCGTTTCACCCTTGACCCGATAAGGACTGCCGCCCTTAACCCGCCAATGGGCGTTGCCCCTTGACCCCAACAGGGCTGCTGCGCCCCTGTACCCCGCATAAAAGGTTGCCGCCAACGTGAGTGCGCTGCGCCCGCCCACGTCAAAGACGGCTCCCTTTTTCCGTATCAGAAAATCAGAACGCGCCGCGCTCGTTCTGATTTCCTACAGAAACCGCAGCCATTCCCCATGACAGCCGGAAAAACACGCCCAAAACAGGCATTTCCGCCGTCCGGGGCTTCCCTGATGTCTGATACCTCTACCGTGAACCACGGGGAAAATACCGGCTCCGCACCCGTTGTTTTGACCGTAAAACGCCCCCAAATCAGGCAATATCCTTCCCGCCCGGCATGGGCTTGAAGCCGTGTTCTTTGGCGTATGCCCTCGCCGCCGCCCGCCGTTCCTCACTGTAAGGCGGAACCAGCCGGATAGACAGCCGGGACTTATCCAGAACATAGGTCACGCTCCCTTCCGGCGTGGACTTTTCCAAACGGCACAGGAGCGGATATTTTTTGCTGAACTCCGCCAGCCGCCGTTTCAAGTCCGCATTGAAGGTATAGACGCTTGCTTCCTTCTCACCCTCGTTGAAATTTACGATAGTTTCCTTTTCATATTTAGACGGCTTTCCCATAAAATTCCTCCCAGTCTGCGCTTTTTTCCACCATGCGGATATGCTTCTTTGCTTCAAAATATCCTTCCATTTCCAAACGGAGATGATGGTAAAAACAGGGATACCATTCACCGGCTCCGCCATCATCCAGCTTCCTTGCTAGGCACAGCACCCGGCGTTTCACCTTTTCATCCACCGTCAGGGCAGTGACCCATTTCAGCCTGCGGACTGTATTCTCATGGCTCCTGCACCCAAAGGCATATAAAATCTTCTTTTCCTCAATGTTTAACTTCATGTTCCTTCCTCCATAATTGATAGTTTGTTTTCCTGCCGTTTTGCCTGCAATCCGTTCCTGCCCGGAATCACCCCAGCGTTTTCCGTTCCTTTGGTATGCTCCTGTCATGGCACTACTTCTCCGGGAACGGTATCACTTGCAGCCGGTCATTCTGTTTTCAATGTCCCTGTGACACTGAAATCTTATCAAAATAAACCGGCTTTCCCCGTATGTCCGAAAGGCTGGAAAATTTCCCGAAAGCGCAAAATTTCCACGCTTTCGGAAATGCCCCGTGGTATAATGGTCACGAACCCTGTTTTGAGAGGAGGGGCATAATGTATATAAAACTGACGCTTCAGGAGAAATTGAAAGACGAGAGAACCAACCGCCACATGACGCTTGCGGAACTGGAAAAGGCGACAGGCATAGCAAGAGCCACGCTGGGAAAATATGAATCCGACAAATGCACGGATATAAGCCCGTTCAACCTTGCAAAGCTGGCGGAATACTACGGCCTTTCCATGGATTACCTCATGGGGCTGACCGAAAATAAGAACCACCCGAACACCGCCCTGCATGAGCTGCACTTGAATGATTCCACGGTTGACTTGTTAAAAAGCGGCGCACTGAACAACCGGCTTCTCTGTGAGTTTGTCTGCCATCCGGGATTTTTGCGCCTGCTGACGGATATGGAAGTCTGCATTGACCGGATTGCGGATATGCGCATCCATGACATGAACTTAGTTCTGGAACAGGCAAGGCAGTCCGTCATGGAACAGCGGCAGCCCCCGGAAAACGACCTCTATATGCGCACGCTGGAACTGGGGCAGGTCAGCGAGGAACTGTTTTTCAGCCACGTCATCCATGACGACCTTGACCGGATTGTAAAAGACCTCCGCACCCGGCACGAATCCGACAAGACCACTGCCGAACCGGAAACCCCCGCAGCGGATTTTGCCCGGAACATCCCGGTGATACTGCTGGACGCCCTCATGCACAAAGGCACGGCGGACGAAAAACGGGCGTTTACTATCTGCCGGGTATTCGGCATTGATTATATGGGCCTCCCGGAAGAGGAACGTGCCACCCTTGCCCGTGTGTTTAAAAAATCCCCCCTGCTCCCCGTAGCTTCCAGCCAGCGTGGAAAATCAAAGCTGCTGTCCCTGTTTGGAAAGAAAAAGACGAAAGAATGACGCAAAAAGGGCTGCCATCCCCGTAAAATCCGGTTAGCAGTCCTCTTTACTGTATCGTGTGTCCCATGTTCAATTTTCCGGCTTTAGAGCCGCCTTTTCCAGACAGGAGCCAGCCGCATTACACATAGACCAGTTCCGTATAAATAATTTCCTCTGCCCGGCTGCGGATAGAATTGCAGCGGCGCACCCATTCAAGCTGGTCATCCGCTTTCAATTTCTCCGTCACGCCCTCGGCGGCTTTCATCTGCTCCATGATAAGGTCAAGCCGCTCCTGTGCCTGCTCGTTCACATCGGCAAGGTGCGTCCAGAGTTTCCCGGATAACAGCAGGCTGCAATAAAGGGCGGGGTGGGCTTCTTCCAGATAGGCTTTACGCCTGCGCCCCCAATGCCCGATAGGGCGGGATTCCTCCGTCAGCCGCAGGGCGGGAATGTAATAATCACCCACAAGAACGTAGTCAAGGCCGTTGGTATCGTCATGGATTCTTTCTGGCAGTTCTTTCATTCGTGACCTCCTGTATTCAGTTTTCCAGAATCCAGTTGTTCGTGTCCCTGTTCATGTGAATTTATTAGGCAACTGAACTCTTCACGAACAAGTATGGCATATCTTTACCAAGTTTTTGGTAATTGACGCCCATGCTTCGCTGGCTCCCTCTGGTGTCAGAGGTGTTGTAGAGGTCGATTGTTTCCTTCCCTAAAGTTTCGGAAATCTCCTTTAAGGTGCTTCTTTCCTTACCTCCGAGGAACAAAACGCAGGAGCAGTTGCCGATAATTGTCTCCGCATGGTCCTTGTAGACCGCTTTGAGCTGGCTCTGCGTCTGCACAACAATGTGCGCGGAAATCTCGCGGGAGCGAATCACGCTGATGAGGTGCTGGAAGTTGGGAATCTTCTGGTTGGCGAACTCGTCCAGAAGGCAGGTGACGTGGGTTTTCAATGCGCCGCCGTTCTCTAAAGCCTTGTCGCACAGGACGTTGAACATCTGCGTGTAGACCATGGCTGAGATGAAATTGAAGGTCATATCCGTATCGGAGACGATACAGAACAGGGCCGTTTTTCGGTCCCCGATCTTGTCCAGCTCCAGGTCGTCGCCCTCCATGAGCTGACGGACCTCTTTAATATCAAAGGGAGCCATCCGAGCGCCGCAGCTAATAAGTATAGATTTAGCTGTTTTGCCCGCAGCCATTTTGTATTTGACATACTGCCGGACGGCAAAATGTTCGGGGTCACGCTGTTGCAACTGTTCAAACATCAAATCAACGGCATTTTTGAAGTTTTCGTCATCTTCACGCACTTCCGAGGCGTTTAACATTTCCAACAACGTGGTCATGTTCTTTTCTTCCTCTGGGGCTTCGTACCAGATATAGGCAATCAACGCCTGATAGTACAAGGCTTCGGCCTTGGACCAGAAATCTTCCCCGCCCTTGCTGTCCTCTCCCTTGGTGTTTTCCATGATGCAGTTGACCAGCTTCAAAATATCATTTTCACAGTAGATATATTTGAAGGGGTTATACCTCATGGATTGCTTAAAATTGATAGTATTGAGTATTTTTATCTCATATCCACCACGTTGGAGCATCTTACCACATTCCTCGACCACGGTGCCTTTCGGGTCAGTGACAATATACGAAGCGTTCATCTGCATGAGGTTGGGCTTAATGTGGAAGCGGGTCTTGCCGGAGCCGGAACCGCCGATCACCAGCACATTTTTGTTGATATTGTACTTGGGGATTTTGTTCCTCCCCACCATGACGCGCTCTGTCTGCGTCAGGAGAATGTTCTGGTCGAATTGGGGATTGATGAAAGGCTTAATATCGTCGGAATTTCCCCAACGGGCACTACCGTACTCGACCCCGTGGCGGTACTTCTTGGCATTCTTGGCCTTGATATAGACCGCCGCCCGGATGCAGGCCGCGCCGATCAGCCCAACAAGAAGGTCCTGGGGGTGGAAGCTGGGGAGGGGATTGCCGGAAATGATCGCCCCCAGGCTGGAAATTGCCCCCATGCCCTTTGCCACCATATCCGCGCCAGCGGCCAGCCGGTAGCCCTCGCCCACGCGGTTGAAGAACCAGAAGATGAACACATAAGGGAAATTGAGAATCAGGAATTTTTTCAAATCAAATTTCACAGTCCACGCTCCCCCCTGTCCCGGTCCTTGACGGTATCCTGGGTCATACTCCGTGCAACCTCCTTGAAGTGGGAGAGCGCCTGCCGTACAGACGGCTTCTCCGGGGCTTTGCGTTTCATGGTTTTAGCGGCGTATTCGGCAAAGGCGGCTTGCATAGCGTCGTCATCCCGCGCTTTGAAAAAAACGTAGTATTCGCCCTTATCCGGGTTCTTTTTCAGAGCAAAATCCACGCCGTATTTTTTCGCCACGTTCTCAAAGCTCTTGATGTTCTTCTCATTGATCTCAATGTTTTTAACGCCAACGCCCTGGCCCACAAGCTGCTTCACACTCTGTTTACCGTGGTGGATTTTCGGATTATGGGACTGCGCCAGATACTTCCGGATAGCCCATTTGAGCAGATCGGCGGTCAGCCTGCCGCCAGTCTTGCCCACCTTGATTGCCAAGGCTACGGATTTATCCCGCACTTCGTCCTGCATGATGATCTGCCTCCTTTCTATAGGCGGGTTCAGCGGGCCTCGCCGCTGCTGAACCCTTCCTCAATTTCGTTGCCCCATACGAGCCAACCGGGCCTTATATTGCGGGCAAATAATTCAATTTTATTGGTATCTGGAAACATATCTTCCAGCATTTCATAGGCACATACCGGCTTGCGGCTATGATATGTGGCCGGTTCCCGCATGACCGTTGTGTACTTACCGAAGCACTCCCGTCTTGGCATCAGGATTTTATTTGGCCTGTAAAACCACAGCAGATACTCATGGCTGAATCTGACAGTGAACGCGGGAGCAACCCCATTTCCTTTATCCCAGATAAACCGGGCATGGAGCTTATACCCACGCATTTCCATTTGGGCCGATGTTTCCAGCAAAAACTTATCTATTGTCCAAATGAAGATATTGTGCTGCTCATTCGCCTGCTCAAAAAATGGGTCCTGCATCTTAAAACAGTCCTCTACGGACATAGTTGGATAGTCAAGCCGCCTACCTTGGTTGGGGCGGGACTTCCGAACATTTCCTTTCTGCTGCGGCCATGGAGGGTCACTGTAAATCAGGTCATAGCCCATTCGCTTTCCCTGTTCCTTCAGACAGTGCTTTTTCTTCTCTGGCAAAGCGTTCCTCCAGCCGCTCCACGCTCCAATCCTTCTTGAACTGTCCCAGAGGGCCGGGACCGAACATGGCCCGTGCCCGGTTGTCCATCTCCCGCAGCCGCGCCCACAGCTCCGGGTGGTGTGTCCGCAGCTTCCTCAATTCGTCAATGCGTTGCAGGGGACAGCACCAGCAGGAAGCTCGGCGGTAAATCTCATACAGCCCGCCAAAGTCAAAACCCCGGCTGTAACAAATCTGCAATGCCTGGGCCTCGGTGATCTTCCAGTCCACCAACGGATACTGTTCGTCCTTGCACCGCCACGCTTCATCAGCAGCAATGCCAACATAGTGCAGGGCATTCTTTTCCTTTTTGAGCCGGTTGACCTCCTTGGAGATCAGGTGCGTTTTGAGCTGACCGGTACACCAACGCACCTTAATACCAGGCCAACCATTGCCATAGGGCGGGATACCCAGCCGTGCCCGGTTTTCCAAGCAGCTTGACTTCTGTTTCGGTTCGTCAAACATCAGCCACTCAAAGCCGTGGGGATGGCGCAGGGTAGTGATATGGATGCCGCGCTCCCGGTAGAGAAGATCATCCAGCTTCGCCAGATGGTTGTACATCTCCGGGAACTCCATGCCCGTGTCGGCGCTGATAACCGCGTCAATCGGCATACCCTTTTCGATCATCAGCAGCAGGAGCGCAGAACTGTCCTTCCCTCCGCTCAGGCTGACAGCGTGATAAAAGTTTTCATTTCCGCTTGTTTTCGTCAAATATACCTCCTTAAACGCAAAATAAGCCCCGGAAGGAGCGAAGTCCTTCCGGGGCTGAAAGTGTTATGGGATTATCCCAGGGCGGTCCACTGTTCCGTGGAGCCGTTCATGCTGAAGCTGTGCCCGTTGGACGCTTCAACAATGTCCCAATAGTACCACGCGCTGGTGGGAACATCGGAGAAGGTCTTGTAGCCCTTCACCACGGTGTCGGCGCTGGCGCTGCGGCCCAGGATACGGTTGACCATCACGATTGTCTCAGCGCGGGTGATATTCTGGTCAGGCCGGAACGTGCCGTCCGTGTAGCCGTAGACCAGACCGTTTTCCGCCGCCAGATTGATGTACTTCCGCGCCCAGCAATGGGAAATATCGGTGAAGCGGTCCAGAACGGTGTTATTGCCGCTGCTGTCACAGAACCGGGCAAGGATCGTTGCCAGCTCCGCACGGGTGATATTCCGCTGGGGACCGAATGTGCCGTCCTGGTAGCCGGTAATCACGCCCATGTTGCAGAGGGTGGAGACGGCGGTGCCGTACCACGCTCCGGCGGGAACGTCCTTAAAGCGGTTGATGTTGGTGCCGTAGGCGGCTTTGGCCTCCGGGGTCAGCAGCCGGTAGAGGATGGCCGCAACCTCGGCGCGGGTAATGTCGGCATTGGGGGCGGCCTGGGTGTTGGTCCGTCCGGCGATATAAGCGATATGGTCCTTTCGGTTCAGCAGGGAGAGCTTGGAGCCGGGAGTGGTCAGATCACCAATGCCGCCCGTGCTGCCGCCCTTGGCAATCGTGACCTTCTGGACCTGGGAGGCCATTTCAGAGGCGGTGGCCGCATAGCGCACCTCGTATGTGCCGGGAGCCAGTCCCCTCACGGTGTTCCCCGCGATAGCGGTCCACTTGCCGTCAGGCAGGAGCCGGTATTCCATGGTCTTATCCGTCTTGGTGAGAGTGCCGTCATTCCGGCCCTGCCGGGTTTCATCGGTGTGGCCCACGCTGGGAGCCTTGCGGCGGTCGGGAATCTTCACCGTGACCGTCTCACCGGGCAGGCCGTCACCCTTGCCGGGGTAGCGGATAAGAACATCCTTCCCGGCCAGATCGGACACGTCCAGAGGGTTCGGGCAGGGCTTCCAGGTCTTGCCGCCGTCCGTGCTGTACTCCATATCCGGCGTGGTGTTCAGCGTCTCATTGTCAGGGTCAAAGACCAGCACAGGAGCGCCGGGGTGCTTGGAGATCACCACGGTGACGGTCCGGCTGGCAAAATCCGTTTTGGTGGCGGGGAACCGGAACAGGACCGTCTTGCCCAGGTAGTCAGCGGTGTTCAGTGGCTTTTCCAGAGCGGCCCATGTTTTGCCGCCGTCAGCGGAAAACTCCACGCCCTTGTCGGAGCTGACGGTCTGGGCCTTGCTGTCCACCTCCTCCTTGGGGGCATCCCGGCGAGTGGGAATCTGGATGGTTACACCGCTGCTGGGGAAGGAATCGCTGTTCCCGTGATTGCGGATGATAATTGTCTGCCCGGTCAGATTGGACACGTCCAGGGGCTTGGTGCAGGGGTTCCAGGTCAAGCCGCTGTCAATGGAGCAGTCCATATCCGTGGTGGTGTTCACTGTCTCGGTAACGGTGTCCAGCTCCACCACGGGATTCTCTGTACGGTTAGGAATCCGCAGTTCGGTGGCATCGCTGGCGAATTTATCCTCGGTCGCCGCCTCCCGGACGAGGATGGTCTGGCCGGTCAGGTTGGAAACATCCATATCTGGGTCACACTTGGTCCAGGTTTTGCCGCCGTTCGTGGAATACTCCATAGCGGCAGTGGTGTTCACCGTCTGCTTGTCCCGGTCAATGGTCAGGTCGGGCTTTGCGCCCTTCTGCGGGACCTTCACCAGCACGGGCAGACTGGCGAAGTGGTCAACATCGTACTTCTCCCGGACAGCCAGCTCCTTGCCGTAGAAGCTGGACACATCCAGACCATTAGCGGGCACAGTGGTCCAGCCGTTCTCCGTTCGGTACTCCGGCGCGGTGCCGGAGACGGTCAGCAGCTCCGCCACACGGTCAATGTCGGCGGTGGGGGCGGCGTTCCGGCTGGGGACGGTCAGGGTGGCGGTGTTGCTGGCGGGGTTGGTGCCGTCACAGGCATAGCGCACCAGCAATGTGGCGTTGGTCAGCTCGGACAGGTCCATGTTGTCCAGGCAGGGAATCCAGCTTGCGCCGTTGTCTTTGGAATACTCCATAGCGGCGGTGCTGTCCATACGCTCAGTGGCATTGTCAATAGTCAGCACGGGAGCCACGCCCCGGACGGGGACGGTCACGGTGGTGGGGTCGCTCTTAAAGGAATCGTCCGTGGCAGCGATGCGAACCAGCAGCGTCCCGCCCTGCCGGTCCTCCACGTCCTGATTATCGGTGCAGGGTTTCCAGGTTTCGCCGCCGTCATCGGAATACTCCATGCCGGTGGTGGTATTCATGGTGAAGTCGAAAGGATTCACCTTCACGTCCGGGGCGGTGGGACGCTCCGGCAGAACCTCCATGACCACGGGTCCGGGGTTGCCGGTGCCATCATCTACCAGACGGACATAGATAGTCGAGCCGGGGATGATCTCGCCGCCGTTGGACAGATCATCGGTCAGGGTGTAGTCCTTCCCGGCCTCCACCACATCGGGGTCAAAGGTGATGATCTCCTTCCGGTAGTCAATCTCATAGTTCAGCCCCGTGTCGGCCACGGTCCGGCCCTCCACGCTCTGGCTGTCAGAGGCGGTGAGGTTGTCCGTCTCCTTCATCCGCTGGGTGAAGGTATAGGAGGTATCGGGGGTCAGGCCGGTAAACTTGGGGCTGTCCTGCCAAGTCTCGCCGCCGTCCATGCTGTACTCCGCGCCGGGGACGGGGTTCAGCGCAATGGTGGTCGTTGTGCGGCGGGCAATGGTGGGGGCGGTAGTCATGGCCTGCGGTGCTTTGGAGATGGTCATATCCGCGTAGACCTGTTCGGCGGTCAGATCGTAGCCGTCCTCGGCAACCAGGTAGAAACGGACCTTATAGGTTCCGGCGTTCACAGGGGCCTCGGAAGTCTCGTAGGGCTTGCCGCTGGCGAGGGTGCCGACATACATGACGCTGACGGACTTCACACCCTCCATATCAGTCAACAGACTGGTGTAGGGATAGGGTTGGCGGTTGCCGTTATAGACGGTACTGTAAGCGGGCATATCCGCTTCCAGAATGTCCACCGGCTGATCGGTGGTCCTGCCGGAGACGGGCCGGGAGCCAGAGGCGGTGTGATTTTCGTCCTCAGCCATACGGACCAGGATCGTGTAATTCTTGTCCGCTTCCAGCCCGCTGAAGGTATTGCCGCTCTGCCACGTTTTGCCGCCGTCAATACTGTACTCCGCACCGGGAATAGCGGAGACAGTCAGCTCATGGGCGCTGCTGCTCTCCAAAACGGCCATAGGGGTATCCTGCCCCGCCTTGCGGATGGTGAGCGTAGCAGAGTAGTCACCAGCCGCCAGGGTGTGATTAGCGTCCGGGGAGAAAATGGCGGTCACGTTGTAAACTCCGGCGTTGGTGGGAGCGGAGGTACTCTCCACGCCGTCCGCGCCGGTGTAGGTCAGGGCAACGGAGGAAATGCCCTCAATGCCGTCCGCCCCGTGGTAACGCTGGGGAGCGCCGGTGTAGGTGACAGTCTCATCCTTCAGCACGGGCCGGACAGTCCCGGCCTCGCCGGAGGCGCGGGTGATGTGCAGCACCGGGGCGGGCAGGGTTTCGGGCAGCTTATACCCCTCTGCCGCCACAAAGTCGATGTTGACCACATAATCGCCCACGGTGACAGGCGGGGTGGCAATGCCGTCATAGCCGGTGATGGTCATGGAGGCGATGCCGGGTACAGACTTCGGCAGCGTATAGGTCTGCGCGTGGCCGGTGTACTCCACCGTCTGATCCGCGAACCGCTCAAAGGTGACGGTGGTTTTCTCCGTGGCCTGCATGGTGGAGGGACCCTCCAACTCCTTGTAACAGGCCGTCTCCACCGCCTTGACCTTGATCTCATAGGTGGTGTCGCGGGTCAGGCCGGTGAAGGTGCCGGTGGTCTGCCACGTTACGCCGCCGTCAATGGAATAGGCCATGCCGTCCACCACTTCAATGGTGATGGAGGAATCCGTCACGCCAGTGACCACGGGGGCCAGGGGCTTGGCGGGAGTGGCCTTGTTGATGGTCAGGGTGGCGTACTGCGGCTGCAACTCCGCGTAGCCGCTCTGCATGGTGTAGCTGACCTTCACATTGTAAACGCCGGGGTTCACAGGCGGCTCGGTGGTGGGGCCGTAGGAGGTCCCATTGGTCCCGGTGAAGGTCTGGACCACTTCGGTGCATCCGGCGGGAACGTCCGCCACAAGGGACTTGGGCGTACCGTCATAGGTATAGACGGCGGACTGGACTGTCCCAGCGGAGGCGTTCTGCCGTGTGGTGCGGATAATGGCGGAGGAAGTGGGGCTTTCCTCATGGTTGCGATCTCCGGGATACTTAGCCAGGATGGTATAGGCCGTGTCCGGGGTCAGGCCGTCAAAAATGGTGCTGGCCTGCCACGTCTTGCCGCCGTCAATAGAAAACACCGCCCCAGGAATGGCGGTGACGGTGATGGAGTTGGTGGCGGTACTGCTGGCACGGGGCGGGTTGGGGGCGTTCTGCTCCACCTTCGTGATGGTCAGCGTGGAAGTCACAGGGTCCAGGGAAGCGGTCCCCGCCTGCATGGTGAAGCTGACGGTCACAGGATAGGTCCCCGCGTTGGTGGGAGCGGCGGTAGTGGTCTGGCCGTCCACGGTATAGGTCACGGTGGACCGGGTAACGTGGGAAATGGCCGGGACCTGATAGGCAATGGGACTGCCGGTATAGGGGTGAGTCTGCGGCTGAAGGACCGCGCTCAGATCTCCGGGGTCCACGGTGGTGTACTCGGTGGAGAACTGCGCGGAGACAGCGGGAGAAGCGTCATAGTTGCCGTCCTCAGTGGCTTTCAACCTCTGATATAGGGTATAAGCGGTGCCAGCGTCCAGATTTTTGAACACGGGGCTGTCCTGCCACACCTGCCCGTCCATGCTGTACTCGGCGTTCTCCACCGTGTTCAGCGTCAGGGAGTTGGTAGCTGCCGCCGCCAGCGTGGGGGCGGGGCAGGTCTGCGCCGCCTTTTCAATGGTATAGCTGACAGTCAAGCCGGAGAGCTGGGGATAACCCGGCTCCATAACAAAGGAGACGGTAGCGGTGTAGCTGCCCGCATTCACCGGGGCAGAGGCGCTGCTGTAAGGCCGTCCATTGTTGGCAGTTCCTTTATAGGCCACGGCCACGGACCGGATGCCGTCCGGCAGTCCGGGCATGGGCAGGGCGGCGGACTGCCCATCATAGGTCTTGGCGTAGTCGCTGACGGTGGGGGCCTCCACCGTGCCGTAGGTCAGATTGACCGTGGCGGTGACAGCGGGGATATTGTCGCCGGAGAGTTGGGGGAACCGGGAGAGGTTCAGCGTCCCCCGAACCGTCTGCGTCAGGGCATAGGGGTCGTAGCCCGTACTGCTCCAGGTGACGGGAACGCCGGTGACGGTCTGGGCGTTTCCAGTGCCGCCCTCGGCCACAACGCTGACGGTGGAGGGCAGGCCCAGCTTATTGAACGCCGTCCCCATGGGGGCGATCCGCACCACTTCCTCCACGCTGAGAATGGGCCGGGGAACGACGGTCACGGGGATGGTGACACGGCCAAAGGACGTGCCGCCCTTGGTAATGACCGCCTGGACCTCAGTGCTTCCGGGCTTGCTGGAATTGAACCCGGCATAGCTGGGGTCAATGGTCCAGGTGTAGGGAGAAGCATACACGCTGCTGCCGGTGGTCAGTCTCACCGCCTGGACGGTATCGCCCACATAGATGGTATTGGTGGCGGGGAAAATCCAGGCCAGGGTATAAACAGTGTTATATTTGCCGTCCTCGGTCTGCCAGACGTAGTTATCATCCGTGATGGTCGCGCCAATGGCGTAGGGACCAGCGGCCACGGGCCGGGTGACGGGGGCGGCGGTGTCCACCGTCAGTTCCCCGCCCTCCACCTTCACCTGACAGGCGGAGAGGGCGGCGGGAACGGAAACACCGTTCACGTCCAGATAGGTGACGGTTTTGCCATCCAGCAGACTGTTCCCGTCATAGATTTTGCTGTCAAATTCAGCAGTCCAGGGGACGGCCTTGGGATAGACCAGCAGCCGCTCCGCCGTCCGCAGCTCCACATTGTCATAGATGGCGCTGTCCACGGTGATGATAATGCCATAGGAGCCGGGAGCGGTGACGGACACATGGTTGTCCAGCGTAGTGCCCACATAGCGGTGGAAAGCCGGGGCCACGTTGTAGACTACCGTGTAGGCGTTCCCGCTGTACTCCACGCCCGTGGTAGTGGCGGAGAGATAGGCCGGGTCCAGGGTAAACGCGCTCAGGGTCAGGGCGGGGACGTTGATCTGCGCCCAGCTTCCACAGGTGTCGCAGGTGTACTTGACCCGCCCGCCAGCGGAGGCGGTGGCCTTGACAATATCCGGGTTCAGCTCCGCGCCGGAGACGCAGTAGTGGGAGGCCCGGATGCCGCCGCTGTCCTCGTCGGTATAGTCCAGAAACAGATACACCGGGTTCTTGTCCGGGGCCGTGTAGTGGGAATCCGGCGCGGGCCATGTGGCGGGGTCGTCATCTGTGGTGGCGGCAAAGGCCTGGGCGGGCAGCAGGGCCACGCTCAGGCAGAACGCCAGGATCATGCTCATTACGCGGGAAAGGTTTTTCGTTTTTCGCATAGGCAGAAAATTCTCCTTTCAGCTTTCTCAAAAATCAAACACAATGGAATAGGTGATGTTGCTCTTGTTATACATACAGTCGTGGTTCGTATAGTAATAGAACCTCATCTGCGTATAGGTGCCGGTGGGCAGTTTGCCGGAGAGGGTCACGCCGTTATTCGTAGTCTTATAGGCGATCTCATCCCATTGGCCGGTGCGAATGTTATAGGCTTCAACCCTGCCGTAGTCGCTGCCGTTGTGACCGCTGACGGGCGGCACATCAAAGGTGTACTCGGTGATGTAGCCATAGATCGTCTCCCCATCGTCATTAAAGCTGATGCCGGTTTCCTCAATGAAGGAATTGGCGGAGGTCAGGGGCATGCCGCCGCCCACATCGTCCGCAACAAAGAACACGATGGCGGACCAGGGGGAGGCCGCGCCGTAGGCGTCCACCGCTCTGCACTTGATAAGGTGCTTTCCATATCCGTAAGTGGTGGATTCCTTGTCCCTGCCGTCCCATTCGTAGGTGATGGTGTCCCCTTCGGGATCGGTGGAACTGGCGGTGATCGTCACCGCTTGGCTGGGCCGCACCACGCCGTTGGCGGGGTTCCGTGAGATCACGGGCTTGCTGGGAGCCTGATTGACAAATTCAATGGTCTTTTCCTGCCAGGGGGAAGCCGCGCCGTAAGCGTCTACTGCCCGGACACGAATGGTATGGGAGCCG
Organism: Oscillospiraceae bacterium; assembly: GCA_014237695.1. Lineage (GTDB taxonomy): Bacteria > Bacillota > Clostridia > Oscillospirales > Oscillospiraceae > Pelethomonas. Next base: position 27,243 of record JAAZZJ010000001.1, read on the forward strand.
TTCCGGGAATACCAGCCGGAGGAAACATAGTCCCCGCCCCATTCCAGCCGGACCGTATCGCCGTCCGGGTCACTGGCCGCAGCGGAGACATTGGCAAAGAAGTTATTGCCGCTGGTCTGCCGGGTCACGCTGGCGGTGAAGCTGGTGATAACAGGGGCGTTGTTGATGAACTCAATCGTCCGGCTCTCCCAGGCGGAGGCCGCACCCCATTCATCTACCGCCCGGACGCGGATGGTGTGCGTACCGACTTCATAATAGCCGTCCTGCTGGTACTCGCTGCTCCATTCCAGATGCACAGCGTCCCCGTCCGGGTCGGAGGCCACGGCGCTCAGGTCGGCGTAGAAGCGTCCATCCTTCATGTTCCGGGTGGCGTTGGCGGTGAAACTCTCAATGACCGGGGCGGTGTTGGTCACGGTGATATTGGCAAAGGCACTGGTCAAATTTCCAGCATCGTCCCGGACGGTGGCGGTGATGGTGTAAGTCCCCTCGGCGTAGAGGGCCAGATCGCCGCCGTCATTGGAGAGGAAGCCGGTGTTGCTGTCCAGGGTGACGGGCCTGCCGCCCAGCTTCACGCCCCAGCTCACGGGCAGACTGCCCGCTCCGCTGATGCCCACGGGGAACTTGGTTCCGATATGGATGGAATCGGGAGCGGTGACGGTCAGTGCGGCTTTGAAAATGATGGTAATGCTCTGGCTGGCGGTGGCGGTCTTTCCATTGCTGTCCCGGAGGGTGGCGGTCAGGGTGTACTCGCCGGGTTCGGGGAAGATCACAGTGCCGCCGTCATTGTCCAGGTTGGAGAGGTCAATCAGGCAGGCCGCTCCATCCTTCTGAGCGGACCATGCGATAACCGCCCCGTCCGGGTTAAAGAGCTTATCCATGACCACGGGGACCCGGTTGCCCACATACTCCATATCCGCCATGGAGAATTGCAGGGAGCCAACGGGCAGAACAGTAATGGTGTCGCTGGCGGTGAAGGTCCGGCCCAGGCCGTCCCGCAGAGTGCCGATCAGCCGGAACTCTCCGCCTTGGGTAAACTGAATCGCCCCGCCCAGGTTGTTGAGGTCCCCGGTGACATAGGTGGAGAGGTCTGCGGGCTTGCCGTCCTTCTCCAAGGACCACTCCACAGGCAGCTCAATGTTATTGCCCAGGGTCCGCACCTGTACTGTCTCGCCGGTGTAGACCTGCCGCTCCACCATATCCACCTGCAACTCCTGATCTGCCAGAACTTCGATGCTGGGACCGTCAAAGGAGAATATCCGCCCGGTGGGGTCGGTGATCTCACAGCCGAGAGTGAACACGCCCGCGTGTTTGATCCGAATATCGCCGGGAACAGTGCCGAGGGTCCCGGCAACGTAGGTCCCCCAATTCTGGCGGAGGCCGTAGGTGTCGTCAATGTGCCACTGGATTGCAGTGTCCGCCACCACGTTTTTGGATTCAACAGCCACGGTAAAGGTACTGTCCGTGTGTGCGTAGCCGGGCATGGTCCAGGCGATCACGGGAATGGGATAGACGGTGAAGGACTGCTCATAAGAATAGGAACGTCCCCCGGCATCCTTAAAGCTGGCTTTCAGCTTGTACTCGCCCGCCTGCTTAAACTGGACTTTGCCGCCGTCTGCGGTCAGCTCCCCGGTCACATAGTCGGCCACGGGGACATTCTCGCCGTTCCGGGTCAGGGACCAGCGCAGGGGGTTCTCGCCCAATTCCTCAAAGCTAGTTACAAGTGTTACCACAGAATCGGTGTGGAACATTTTGGGCAGATAGAAGCCAGACACGCCCACGGGGTAAATCTGGATGGAAGCCGTGGCGGTGGTGACGCGGCCCAGCTCATCCGTCACGCTGGCGGTGAAGGTGTAAAAGCCAGGTTCTGAGAAGAAGCCATGCCCGCCCCTGGCGGTCAGGTCAAAGGGCGGCATGATCTCTTTGCCGTCCCGCAGGACTGTCCAGACCACTTCGTTGCTGCCCAGGTTCTCGGTGGTCAGCCGCACATCCTCGGCGGTATCGGTATGGCTCATATCGCTGGTGGAAACGGTCAGGCCAACAACAGGGTAAATGCGGATGGTCTGCTGGCAGGAATACTCCCGGCCCAGCGCGTCTACGGCGGAGGCGGTCAGAGTGTAGGTCCCCACTTCGGGAAAACGGACTTTGCCGCCCAGGTTGCCCAGGTCGCCCAGCATGGAGCCGGTCAGGGAAACCGCCGCACCGTCCTTCGTCAGCGTCCAGGTTACGTCCTGCCCCTGCAAATCGCTGGTCAGGAGGTCCACGGGAGTGCTGCTGTCCGTCCACGCGGCGGCAGGGAGGGTGAAGTCCAGGCCCGCCACGGGGTAGACTGCCACAGTCACAGCAGGAGCGGCGAACACCCGCCCGGTGGGGTCGGTCACGCTGGCGGAAATATCGTAGGCCCCGGCGCTGGTGATCTGGATGGTGCCGCCGTTGTCCGTCAGGTTGCCGGAGTAAGCGGCGGGAGTGCCGGGGTCATTGGAGGGAGTGATATTCCAGGCCACGGTCAGGGCGGTGTCCTTTTCCAGCGTGACGCTGACCGGCTCATCCGTATGAGTGGCGGCATCCGCCGTCAGGGTCAGGGAGAGGACGGGATAAACCTCAATCGTCTGCTCATAGGTAAAGGCACGGCCCAGGCCGTCCGTCACGGAGGCGGTCAGGATATTTGTGCCGGTCTGAAGGAATTTCACGTTCCCCCCAGCGTTGTCGAGGGTCCCGGTGATACCAGCAGCGAGAGAAACGGGCTGGCCGTCCACGGTCAGGGACCACGCAATTTTGCTGTCCCCTACATTTTCGGAGGTCATTTTCACCTTTACCGTCTCATCCGGGTGGGCGAACTCCGGGAGCTTGAAGGACAGGCCCATGGTGTCCCATACGGCGATGGCGGCGCTGGCGCTGAATGTCCGGCCCAGGTGGTCCGTCACGCTGGCGGTCACGGTGTAGTTACCGGCAGAGGGGAATGTGATCTCGCCGCCGTCATTATTTAATGTGGCGGGGATGATCTCTCCCGCTTCGGAAGTGATTTCCCAGATCACGTCCAGGTCGGTTCCCGTCAGGCTGACAGTGGCAGGCTGGTCGATGTGGGCCGTCTCCGGCGCGTCCAGCGTCAGGACGATCACCGGGCAGACCTCCAACGGCAGGGCGGCGGTGTACTCCTTCCCCAGCTCGTCCGTGACGGTAGCGGTCAGGACGTAGGCCCCGGCTCCGTCAAAGGTCAGCTTGCCGCCGTTATCGTCCAGAGAAATAGCAATACCCTCGCCGTCACGGGTTAAGGTCCATGCAACAGTCGAGGGTGTGCCATGCTCCACGGTCAGGCTGATTGCCACCGCTTCATCTTCATGGAGTTTGTCGGTGTCAGCGGTCAGGGAGAGGGGCAGGTTCGGGAGGGCCTTGATAGTCACAGGCTCAGAAGAAAACTCCCGGCCCTGGGCATCCTTGGCGATAGCGGTGAGGATGTAGTCCCCAGCACCGTCAAAGGTGAGTGTCCCGCCGTTGGCGGAGAGGGTCACGGGAACCTCCTTGCCGTCCCTGGTCAGTGTCCAGCGGACGGAATCGGGCTTGCCGCCCTCCACCGTCAGGCCGATCTCCACTGTCCCGCCGTCATGCACCTTCTCCGCGCTGGCGGTCACGGTGGGAACGATTACCGGCAGGATGGTGATGGACTGGCTAGCGGTGTACTGCTTCCCGGCGGCGTCCGCGAGGGTAGCCGTCAGGGTGTACTTGCCCGTCCTGGCCAGAGCCAGTGTGCCGCCCTCCTTGGTGAAGCTGGCGAGGGGCTGGTTTGCGCCGTCCTTCGTCAGCGTCCAGACCACGGAGCCGTCCAGGTCATTTTTTAGCAGCAGCTTCACATCCTCCGTCCGGTCGGTGTAGCCGTACTCCGGCAGGGAAAAGGCAATGTCCCCGATGGGCAGGACCTCCACAGTTTTCTCGCAGTAGGCTTTGCCGCCGCTGTTCTCCACGGTGCCGCGCAGCACATACCGCCCAGCCTCCATGAAGTAACAGATGCCGCCGTCCTTGGTGAAGCCCTCCGGCATGGCGATAGATTTCCCGTCACGGGTCAGCTCCCAGGTGACGGCCTCCGCGCCGGTGAGCGTGGTTTTCACGGAGACGGAATCCCCCACATACCGATACGCTGGGAGGTCAAAGGCGATGGTAGGCTTGTCGGCCTTGTCGATGAACAGGACCTTGTTGCCCTTGTCCATCCCATTAGGGTAGACGATGGAGCAGCCCTTCTCGGACAGCTCTGCCGCCGCAGCGTCAAAGACCACCTGCACCGGACCGTCATTCCGGGGTGTGACCACGCCCGCCACAGTGGATTTGCCGCTGATGTTGACGGCGGAGCCGCCCCATACTACCAACCGCCCTTTGACGGTGATGTTATTGAGGCCCAGGGCCTTCTCCCCCAGGCCATTGGCAAGAATTAGGTCACTCTCAAAAACAGCATCCTGGATGCTTACCGCGCCCCGAATCAGAACCGTGTCCCGGTAGGTGCCGGTGAGATCACCGGAATCATGGACACTCTGGAAGATATTGTTCATGATCTGCGCCATCTCCGCACGGGTGATCTGGCCCTTGGGGTTCAGCCGTCCATCACGGTAACCGCTGACGTAGCCCCGCTCTACCATGGCTGCAACAGCGTCCGCCGCCCACGCGCCTACCTGGTTCCGGTCCGGGAACCGGGCAAGGGCGGAGTTACCGGCAGAGGGCAGGCAGACCGTCCGGGCCAGCACCACCATGGCCTGTTCGCGGGTGATATTCTCATTCGGCCCCATACGGCTGTTGGAATACCCGGCGAAGGTCCCCATGTGGACCGCCTGGGCGATGTAGTCATGGTGCCAGCTCCCACGGGGCACGTCCGTGAAGCGGGAAATGTCGGCGCTCTTGTAGGTGCCAAACAGCCGGTCTATCATAGCGGCCATCTGAGCGCGGGTGAGATAGCCGTCCGGGTTCAGCTTGTCCCCAGACGTACCCACCATCACACCGTTGTCTACCGCCCACGCCAGGGCTTCATAGGCCCAATGGCCGTAGGCGTCGCCGTAGTCGGTGATCTTGTTGGCATTGGCGGCATGGGCGTTGACCGCTAAAAGGCTGACCATCATCACCGCCGCCAGGAACAGAGAAAAGAATCGCTTTAGATTGGGAAATTTGATGCTCATGCGTCCTCCTTTCAGATTTTGGATTTTCCGGGGTGTGCTATGTACTAAGGCGGGACCAGCAGACGGCGGAGCAGATGGCGGTTGGTCAATCCTTATCGCCTCCCTCCGGGCCGGACGTGGCGAAGTAGGCTTCAAATTCCCGCTGCTGGGCAGGGGTCAGGGAGGTAAAGTGTTCCCCCTCAAAGCCGCACAGCAGGAACGTCCCGGCGATGAAGTCCCCGCTGTCCGTGGGATTCTCCCGGTTGGGCATGAGTTTCATGTTCTTGCCCTCACCGTTGCAGATCAGCATGACCCGCTGGGGCAAGTAGCACCCGGCCTCAATAGGTCCGCCCACAATCTGCTGAAAGGCTTCCAGCGTATCCTCAACCTGGATGGGGCGGGGAGCCTCGCAGGGTTCTACCACCAGAATGTCGATTTTGTTTGCCATACAGAAAATCCTCCTTCGTTTGTCCAGTTGTTATATTCCAGCGGCGTCCTGGGCCAGATCGTGACTGACCAGGGATGCGTAATACTGGCTGATGGTTGTGGGCGCGTTGTAGAGCGCCGCCAGGGTGTATGCCTTGATGTTCTTTACCAGCGTGGTATTCTGGCTCAGACTGTCCAGAACATAGGCGATATGCTCATGGTTCAGCTTCAGGAACCGGCTCTTGACCACGCCAGCAGCCATTTCCTCGCCAGCAATGCGGATGAAGTCCCGCCGGGAACAGCAGACCTCCACCATAAGCTCCACATAGCCCTCCAGCGTGTCCGCGTCGTAGGGATGCTCTTGGAGCAGGAGGTCAAAGTCGATATTTTCTTTTATCAGCTCTCGGTATCTATCCATCTCATCTATCCTCATCCGGCTCTTGGGCCGACCGGCAGGGGGAGAAGCGAGAGGCGCGGGGGTAGGGGGATGGATAGATGGGTCAGTATCGTTCAGATCAGTATTTTTCTTTTCAGTCTTATTAGGGGCGGAAAAACCGCCGTCAAGACCGCGCGTTTCCAGCGGTGCAGACTGCGGTTTTTCCGCAGTCAAGAGTGCGGCACGATCCAGCGGTCTTGACTGCTGATTTTCCGCAGTCTGAGAAGCCGGGGGCGGCGGTGCCTGTTCCGGCTGCTGGGGCTGGCCGGGTTCCGGGGGCAGGATGAAGTTTTTGACGTAAATCCGCGTGGGCCGTCCCTGGCCCTGCTTCTTGCGTTCGATCAGGCCGATGCCGTCCTTGTCCAGCTCCCGGAACAGCTTCGTGGCCTTGTCCTTGCCGCAGCCCATGAGGTTCATAGCGTCTTCCTGAGTGAAGTAGATGTAGACGCGCTTATCGCTGTCCATCCAGCCGTTTTTCACCGACAGCCCCATCCGGTCCAGCAGGAGGCCGTAAAGGACCTTGGCCTCGATGGAAACGCTCTTGTAGCGAGGGTCGGTAAGCAGGGTCTTGGGAATACGGTAAAAGCTGTACTGTTCCGCTTCGTTGCCGTAGTAGTAGTCCAGATTCAGATTTGACGGCATGGTGATTGCCTCCTTTGTGATGTGCGGAGAAACAGAAAAAGCGCCCCGGTGACTGTTGATAGTCACCGGGGCGCTCATGCTCCTGCCGCTTGTTGGTTTGTCCGTAAACGCAAAAAACCCGCCCCCAACTGATAATTGGTCAATTGAGGGCGGGTTTTGGGATGTTGTTACCACTTTTCGCCTAAAATGCTTCTCTTACCTCGGATGTAATCGGTCAGAAATACGCTGTGACAGGTCTGATAGGTGAAAAACTGCCATATGACGAGTTTCCCCATTTCCAATTTAACCTTGAAGAAAGGAAACAACAGATTGGTCCGGCCATCATTCTGGAAAACCATGACCTTCTGGAACTCGCTCCTCTCCAACAGGATACCTCCATGTGCAAATGTCTGATTGACCACATTTGCCGCTTCATGGGGGTTCATGTCACAGTCCTGGATGATAAGCCCCTCTCCGTACTGCCGCACCATTCCCGGCAGAGCATCTACGGTGATATTGCTAACCGTGATCGCCATATACAATCTCTCCTCTCTATAAATGTTGGACACTCCACGCTTCCAGCAAGGACACAATGACTTCTTCCATCTGTTGGGCGGTGTAGGTCTGCGGAAAATATTGATGAAGTCTCGCTTGTTTGAGAACCACCTGCACAGCGGCGGGATGCTCCGCTTTCAAAAGAGTTTCAATAACGGTGATAGTCAGGGTGCCATCTTTGCTATGTTGCTTGATTTTTGTTAGTTGGCCTCTCCCTGGAATCACATTCAGCTTGTCCATCACCGATACAAGATCGGTTTGTTCCTGTTTTGTCAGATCGGAAATGTAGTCAGCGGCAGTGCTAACCGCCAGTTTATCCTCGTCTACCAATACCAGCAATGGAGGAACTAGCTTGGTAAGAGCGATATACCGAGCAACAGTCATACCGGATTTTTCCCCGGCATCTTGGGCGATCTTATCCCGTGTGGTCAACTTCTGCACCGTCGGTGCAGAAGTTAGGTCCCACCGCTTACCCTGATGCTTCAAGGCTTCCAGTTTCATCTTGTAGGCAAAGGCTTTCTCACTGGGCAGGATTTTCTCGCGCTGTAGGTTGGAATCGACCATGATAATAGTCGCTTCATCATCGTCCAGAGTCCGAATGAGTACCGGCATAGTGGATTTGCCAGCCAGTTCACTTCCCCGCTTGCGCCGGTGGCCCGCCATGATCTCATAGCCGCCCTCTTGCCGGGGGCGAACGATACCAGGGGAGAGAACAC
>JAAZZJ010000200.1 GCA_014237695.1 Oscillospiraceae bacterium
CACGGGCCGATTGAAGAAAAATCTCCCCCTCGCCGCCGGAGGCGGCGAAGAAAGAAGTCCCAATGAAGAAATTTCCCGCCGGAAAATACGATATCGCCGTCATCGGCGCAGGCCACGCCGGCATCGAGGCCGCCCTGGCCGCGGCGCGGCTGGGGCAGAAAACCATCTGTTTTACCATCAACCTGGACGCCGTAGGCAACATGCCCTGCAACCCCGCCATCGGAGGCACAGGAAAAGGCCACCTGGTCCGGGAGCTGGACGCACTGGGAGGCGAAATGGCCCGGGCGGCGGACGCCGCCTGCATCCAGTACCGCCTGCTGAACCGGGGGAAGGGCCCCGCCGTCCACAGCCTCCGGGCCCAGGCGGACCGCCGGAAATATCAGGAAATCATGAAACACACCCTGGAGCGGCAGGAAAACCTGACCCTTCGCCAGGGCGAAGTTACAGAGATCCGCCTGACCGGGGGCCGGGTCAGCCATGTGGTTCTCCACACCGGCGCGGTATTCGAGGTAAAAGCGGCCGTCATCTGTTCCGGAACCTACCTGAACGGAAGAACCATCGTGGGCGAGTGCGTCCGGGACGGCGGACCGGACGGCATGTTTGCCGCCTCAGCGCTGACGGACTGTCTGATGGACATGGGCCTCTCCCTCCGGCGGTTCAAGACCGGCACCCCGCCCCGTGTCAACGCCCGCAGCGTGGATTTTTCCAAAATGGAGCGGCAGGACGGGGACGCCGAGACCATGCCCTTCTCCTTTGAAACGGAGGCCCCGCCGGTGAACCGGGCCGTCTGCTGGCTCACCTACACCAACGAGGAGACCCACCGGATCATCCGGGAGAATCTGGACCGCTCCCCCATGCACAGCGGCGTCATCGAGGGCGTGGGGCCCCGGTACTGTCCCTCCATTGAGACGAAGGTCACCCGCTTCGCGGACAAGCCCCGGCATCAGCTGTTTGTGGAGCCCATGGGCCTGAATACGGAGGAGCTGTATATCCAGGGCTTTTCCTCCGCCATGCCGGAGGAGGTCCAGCTGGCCATGCTCCACACCATTCCCGGACTGGAGCAGGCGGAGATGATGCGCCCCGCCTACGCCATCGAGTACGACTGCATCGACCCTCTGGAGCTGAAGCCCACCCTGGAGTGCAAAAAAGTCCCCGGTCTTTACGGCGCGGGGCAGTTCTGCGGATCCTCCGGGTATGAGGAGGCGGCGGTCCAGGGCTTTGCGGCGGGGGTCAACGCCGCCCTGGCACTGAAGGAGGAGCCGCCCCTTATCCTGTCCCGTGGGGAGTCCTACATCGGCACCCTGATCGACGATCTGGTCACCAAGGGCACGGACGAGCCCTACCGCATGATGACCAGCCGCAGCGAATACCGCCTGCTGCTGCGTCAGGACAACGCCGACCGGCGCCTGTGCGCCATTGGCCGCCGGATCGGACTGGTCTCGGATCAGCGGCTGGCGAAGGTGGAGGCCAAGTACGAGGCCGTCCGCCGGGAAATCAAGCGTCTGTCCTCCCAGGGCGTTCCGCCCTCTGCGGAGCTGAACGCCTTTCTGACGGAGCGCGGCACCGCTCCGGTGAGCGACGGCGCGCCGCTGATCGCCCTCCTGCGGCGGCCTCAGGTGGGATACGCTGACCTGGGCCGGTTCGACCCGGCCAGACCGGACCTTCCCTCGGAGGTGACGGAGCAGGTGGAAATCTCCGTGAAATACGAGGGCTATATCCAGCGCCAGCTCCAGGAGGTAGAGGAGCTGCACCGGATGGAGAGCCGCACTCTGCCTCCGGACGCGGACTACGCCGCCATCCAGGGCCTGCGGCTGGAGGCCCGGGAGAAGCTGAACGCCGTGCGGCCGATGAATCTGGGCCAGGCGGCCAGAATTTCCGGCGTATCCCCGGCGGATGTGGCGGCGCTGATGATCTGGCTGGAGCGGTGAGGACATCTGATTTTGGAACGGGAGAAGGAGGGACGGCACCATGGCTGAACCATTTCTGCACTACACCCGGCAGGGCGGCGGGCCGCCCCTGCTGCTGCTGCACGGCAACGGAGAGGACGGAAGCTACTTTGTTCATCAGATGGACGCCTTCTCTCTCCATTACACCGTCTACGCCATCGACACCCGGGGCCACGGGCGTTCTCCCCGGGGGGACGCGCCCTTCACCATGGAGCAGTTTGCCCGGGATCTGCTGGAATTCATGGACGAAGAGGCGATCCAAAAGGCCAACATCCTGGGGTTCAGCGACGGGGGGAATATCGCCCTGACCTTCGCTCTGGCCCACCCGGAGCGGGTAGACCGGCTTATCCTCAACGGGGCCAATCTGGACCCTTCCGGGGTGAAGCTCCACATACAGATCCCCATCGTGCTGGGGTACGCCGCCTCCCTCTTTGGGCGGATGAGCCCTAAGGCGAAACACAATGCGGAGATTCTGGGCCTGATGGTCAAGGAGCCCCATATTCCGGCGCAGGCCCTGGAAACGCTGTACATCCCCACCCTGGTGATCGTGGGCACCCGGGACATGATCCGGGATGCCCACACCCTGCTCATCGCCGGAAGCCTGCCTCTGGGCCGGCTGGAGATGATCGTGGGGGACCATTTTATCGCCGCCAAAAGCCCGGACGAATTCAACGAGGCCGTGGCAGCCTTTCTGGCGGATACAAGGAGTGACTGCATATGAGATTGTTTCTGGCCGCAGTGGTCTGCCGCCTGCTGCGCTTTATCGGCAGGCTGGTGGGCAAGGGCAGCAGCCTGCCCGGCAAATACGCGCTGAAAATCTGTCCCGACGTGCTGGGGCGTGTGAAGCTGCCCCCCTGCGTCATCGCCGTCACCGGCAGCAACGGGAAGACCTCCACCGTGGAGATGATTGCCGCCATCCTGCGGGCGGACGGGAAGACGGTGGTATATAACGAGGAGGGCTCCAACCAGATTGAGGGCGTAACCACCCTGATTCTCTGCAACAGCACCCTGGGCGGAAAAATGACCGCCGACGTGCTACTGCTGGAGAGCGATGAGCGCTACGCCCGCCGGTCCTTCCGGTGGTTCCACCCCACCCATTTCGTGATTACCAACCTCTACCGGGACCAGCTGACCCGGAACGGCAGCCCGGAGTGGGTCTACAACGCCATTCTTCCCGCCCTCCATCCGGATACCACTCTGGTGCTGAACGCCGACGATCCCCTGGTGTCCTGCTTTGCCCGGGGCCGCGGCAGGGTGAAGTGGTTTGGGCTGGATGAATGCGCCGTCAGCACAAAGGAGCATCACGGCGTCTACCACGACGGCGCCCGCTGCCCGGCGTGCTGCGGCAGGATGGAATACAGCTGCTACCACTATGAACACATCGGCCACTACCGGTGCGCGGACTGCGGCCACCACCGGCATGACGCGGACTTCTCCGTCACCGCCCTGGACCTGGAGAGCGGGACGCTGACCATCGACAAGGAGACGGAGATCTCCCTGGCGTTCAAGAGCATCTACAACGTGTACAACATCCTGGCGGCCTGGTCCGTCTGCTCCCTGGCGGGAGCGGACAAGGCGGTCATGGCCCGGGTCATCAACAACTATGTCCTGAAAAACGGGCGCATGGTCTGCTTTACCATTGGGAGCCATCACGGGACCCTGCTCACCAGCAAGCATGAAAACTCGGTAGCCTACAACACCAACCTGGGCTATATCGCCCAGAGGGCGGAGCCCTGTGAGGTTCTCATCATCGTGGACGCCATCAGCCGGAAGTATTTCACCGGCGAGACCAGCTGGCTGTGGGACATCGATTTCAATCAGCTGAACCGTGCGCATGTGAAAAAGGTTATTCTCTGCGGAAAGTACGTCAACGATCTGGCTATGCGCTTTGACTGCACGGAGATCCCCGGGGAGAAGATTGTCTGCTGCGATACCGTACCCCAGGCCGTTCAGCTGCTGGAGGGGGACGGAGACGCGGCGCTGTACGTGGTGACCTGCTTCTCCGACCGGGACAAGCTGCTGAATCTGGCGAAGAGGGAGGGCTGATTATGGAGCTGACCATTGCGCATCTGTATCCGGACGCCATGTCCCTGTATGGGGAATACGCCAACATCACGGTCCTCCGCCGCAAGCTGGAGGCCCTGGGGGTGGAGGCGGCGGTCCGGGAGATCACCTTTGAGGATGCAGCGGACTTATCCGGCGCGGACTTCATCTATATGGGCGCGGGGACCGAGCGGCGGCAGAAAGCTGTGCTGAACGCTGCGGCCAGCCTTGGGGCGCGGCTGAAAGCCGCCGTGGAGGACGGCGCGGTGCTGCTCTTTACGGGAAACGCCATGGAGACCCTGGGGGCCTCCGTCACCGATGCGGCGGGCAAGGTCTGGCCGGGGTACGGCCTGGCGGAGTTCACCACCGTGGAAACGGACCGGCGGGACCCCGGGGATGTGGTGGCGGCATCTCTCCTCTGGGACACACCCGCTGTGGGGTTTATGAACAAGTGCAGCGCCACCCACGGCATCACCTCGCCGATGTTCAGTGAGCTGCCTCTGGGCTTCGGCAACGAGACGGAGCATGGGCCGGAGGGATATGTCTCCGGCAATGTGTTTGCCACCCACCTCACCGGCCCTGTGCTGGTGAAGAATCCGCACATCCTGGACTTTTTCGTCCGGCGGCTCTTTGCGGTCAAGGGCTGGGTGTGCCCGGAGGCGTTGCCGGAGCTGCCCCACCAGCGGGCGGCCTATGAGGTCACCCTGCGGGAACTGCGGGCCAGAATTTGACGCCGGGGAGGATTTGTACGATGAAATGTCCGCTTTGCTCTCGGGAGCAGGACGCCGACGCCGTCTTTTGCACCGCCTGCGGAAAGAAGATTCCCAGATGCCCCGCCTGCGGCACGGTACTCTACAAGCGCAGCCGCTTCTGCGTGGTGGACGGCACCCCTCTGCCGGAGAACCTGTTTGCCGGCTTCCCTCCGGAGCCGGAGCAGGCTCCGGCCGCACCGCGCGCCGCCGGGAGCGCTGCGCCTCCCGCCCGTCCCGTTCCGCCGGAGAGGCGGAAAAAAAGCCGCCTCTCCCTCCTCCTTCTGCTTCTTCTTTTTCTTC
>JAAZZJ010000201.1 GCA_014237695.1 Oscillospiraceae bacterium
TGTCCAGGAGCTTCTGATACTCCGCCCTCGTCAATTCCCGGCTCTGCTCCCGGAATGCCTTGCGCTGGACCCGGAGAAACCTGATCTTGCAGTCCTCCCGCCCCAGAAACCGCAGCAGGGCATTGACGGCGGACAGCATGGAATTGATGGTTGCCGGAGCATACCCCTCCCGGAGGAGGTGGTCCCGCCACCGGGCGGCGGTTTCCCGGGTCAGCTCCCGCCGCCCCAGCCAGGCGGAGAATTTCCCGGCGTCATGGAGGTACTTGCCGATGGTGCCGGGGGACCGGTCTTCCAGGTTCAGGCGGAGCAGAAACGCGTTCAGTTCGCGCTTGGATATGGTCATATGAGCGCCTCCTTTATGTGGTATCCATATTTTTACATAAAACCAGAAAAAGTTGCATATTATTTGGAAACTTTTCCGGATATTCGCTGCTTTTATAGAGGCACTTCGGACGGCGGGACATTTCCGGAGGACGGACCGCATGTCGGGATGTTCTGGAAGAAAATAGCGGAGATTTTGAAAAAGCCTCTGTTCAAAGCGGCGGGTTTACAGTATAATGGGGCTATCATACTGAGGGGGGAAAGTTTATGGATTTTCAATCTTTCTGTTCTGTGCCTGCTCCGCTGGTGGAGACAGTCCGGGGGCCGGTACGCGGATGCCGTGAGGGGGATGTGGAGGTTTTCAAGGGGATTCCCTATGGCAGGGCCGGAAGGTTTCGTGCGCCGGAGCCGGTTCCCGCCTGGAAGGAGCCTTTGGATGCCACCAGCTACGGCTGTGTCTGCCCGCTGCTGAGTATGGAGAAGCCTGGCGGCGAGCTGCTGGTACCCCATCGCTACTGGGTCCAGAATGAGGACTGCCTGAATCTGAATGTGTGGACTCCCGGCAGTCGGGGGAAGCGCCCGGTGCTGGTCTGGCTCCACGGCGGCGGCTATTTCGCCGGGTCCTCCATTGAGCAGGTGGCCTATGAGGGCGGGAATATGGCCCGTCTGGGGGATTGTGTGGTGGTTTCCATCAACCACCGGCTGAACATCCTGGGGTACTTTGATCTGTCGGAATTCGGCGCGGCGTATGAGAACTCCGGCAACGCGGGCGGGGACGATATTGTGCTGGCGCTGCGCTGGGTGAGGGAGAACATTGCGGCCTTTGGCGGCGACCCGGACAATGTGACTGTATTTGGCCAGTCCGGCGGCGGCGCGAAGGTGACCACGCTCCTCCAGACTCCGGCGGCGGACGGCCTGTACCACCGTGGTGTCGTCATGAGCGGCGTAATCGGTCCCCTGCTGGCGGACAGCGCCGGAAGCGCCCGGGAGTGCGCCGAAGCGATGATGGCCGAGCTGAATGTGTCCGGCGTGGACGGATTGGAACGGGTATCCTACGCCCAGCTGGCGGCGGCCTATAATAAGGTCAGCCCAGCTCTGAAAGCCCAGGGGAAACCCGTGGGCTGTACGCCGTCTCCCAACCGGTTTTATCTGGGGGACCCGCTGGTCAGCGCGGCGGGCTTCCGGGAGGAGACTGTCAATATCCCGCTGATGGTGGGAACGGTCTACGCGGAATTTCTGGGCTTTATGAACAGTACCTCCGTCACGGTGGAGGAGCTGTTCAGCCCGGAGGAGAGGGAAGAGCTGCTGCCCCTGTTCCGCGCCGCCTATCCCGGCCGGCCAGACGGGGATCTGCTGGCGCTGGACACAATCTTCCGGTCCCCCACTATCCGGTATATCAAGGCCCGGGCAGCCCGGGGAGGACGGGTGTTCAGCTACCTTTTCCAGCAGGACTTTCCCATTAACGGCGGGAGCAAGGCGTGGCACTGCGCGGATATCCCCTTCTTCTTCCACAACAGGGAGCTGGTTCCCGTCTGCTGCTTCCCGGGGGCGGCGGCGCTGGAAGAGCGGATGTTCCGGGCGCTGCTGTCCTTTGCCCGCACAGGGCGGCCTCAGGCGGACGGAGAGGACGGGTGGTCCGAGAGTACCCCGGAGAAGGAGTACACCTATCTCTTCGGCCCTGACTGCCGTCAGGAGGTCAACTTTGACCACCGGCTCATCCAGGCCTGGGAACCGCTGTCTGCGGAGATGCTGGAACGCATGACCCGGAGCGGCGCGCAGATTCAGCACTGACGGCCCGCCGGAGCGGGAGAACCACATAAATGGGAAGAGAGGAGACCGGTATGGGCCATATCTATACATCGGCGGATCAATTGATCGGGGGGACTCCCTTGCTGGAGCTGTCCCGTCTGGAGCGGGAGGAGGGCCTGGAGGCCCGGATTCTGGCCAAGCTGGAATGCTTCAACCCTGCGGGCAGCACCAAGGACCGTGCCGCCAGGGCTATGCTTGACGATGCCGAAGCCCGGGGACTGCTGCGCCCCGGCTCGGTGGTGATTGAGCCCACCTCCGGGAATACAGGCATCGGTCTGGCCTCTGTGGCGGCAGCCAGGGGCTACCGGGTCATCATCGTCATGCCGGAGACCATGAGCATGGAACGGAGGCTGCTGATGAAGGCATACGGCGCGGAGCTGGTGCTGACCGGGGGAGCAGAGGGCATGAAAGGCGCCATTGCCCGGGCGGAGGAGCTTGCGGCGGAGATCCCCGGCAGCTTCATTCCCGGACAGTTTGTCAACCCCGCCAATCCCGCCGCCCACCGGGCCTCTACCGGTCCGGAGATCTGGGAGGACACCGGCGGCAAAGTGGATATCTTTGTGGCGGGCGTAGGTACCGGCGGAACCATCACCGGCGTGGGGCAGTACCTGAAGGAGAAAAATCCGGCGGTAAAAATTGTGGCGGTAGAGCCCCAGGATTCACCGGTTCTCGGTGGGGGATGCCCTGGCCCTCACGGGATTCAGGGAATTGGTGCGGGCTTTGTTCCGGCGGTGCTGGATACCGGCGTTTATGATGAGATCATCCCTGTGTCCGGCGCGGACGCCTTTGCCGCCGGCCGGCAGGTGGGCAGGATGGAGGGCGTGCTGGTGGGCATCTCCTCCGGCGCGGCGGTGTGGGCCGCCCTGACCCTGGCCCGGCGGTCTGAGAATCGGGGGAAGACCATTGTGGCCCTGCTCCCCGACGGGGGGGACAGGTATCTCTCCACGCCCATGTTTGCGGAATAATGCAATCACGCGGCAGGGCGGTAAAAGAGACCCTGCCCAATGAATTGCTTTCATTGGCGATTTGTATAAAGCGCCTGTGGAGGTTGTCAAAAGCCGGAAGCCGGTGTATAATGACGAACAGCGTCCGCCGGAGAAACCGGACGGGCGGGAAGGAGAAAACGATATGCCCATTACCTTTGCCATCTGCGGCTGTGGCAGCCGGGGTTTGGAGGCCTACGCCTCCTATCAGAAGGTCCATCCGGAGGAGATGCAGATTGTGGCGGGAGCGGACTGCCGTCCGGGCCGTCTGCAGCTGCTGCGGGAGTGGTACGGCGTACCGGAGGACAAGTGTTTTGCCTCCGATGAGGAGATGCTGGCCCAGCCGAAGCTGGCGGACGTGATGCTCATTGCCACCCAGGACCGGCAGCATGTGCCCACCGCCCTGAAAGCCCTAGACAAGGGTTACCACATTCTGCTGGAGAAGCCCATTTCTCCGGATCTGGGGGAGTGCCTCCGGCTGCAGCAGAAAGCCCAGGAGACCGGGCGGACTGTGGTGGTCTGCCATGTTCTGCGTTATACGCCCTTCTACGCATCCATCAAGGACCTGCTGGACAGCGGTGAGCTGGGCAGGCTGGAGACCATCGACGCAGTAGAGCATGTGGCCTACTGGCACCAGGCCCACAGCTTTGTCCGGGGCAACTGGCGGCGGACGGATGAGACCAGCCCTATGATTCTGGCCAAAAGCTGTCATGATATGGATATTCTCCGCTGGCTGGCCGGGGACCGGTGCATAAAGATCCAGAGCTTCGGCTCTCTGGACCATTTCCGCCGGGAGAACGCTCCGGAAGGCGCCGCGGAGCGCTGTCTGGACGGCTGTGCCTGCAAGGATAGCTGCATTTATGACGCGGAGAAAATCTACATTACCGGAAGCCGCTGCGGCATCCGGCACGGCATGACCGGATGGCCCAACAATGTGGTGACTGCCGGTCCCCCCACGGAGGAGTCTCTGCGGGAAGCTCTGCGCACAGGCCCCTATGGCCGGTGTGTGTACTGCTGCGACAATGACGTGGTGGACCACCAGACAGTAAATATGACCTTTGCCAATGGTGTATGTGCTACCTTCACCATGACCGCCTTTACGGAGACCTGCCGCCGGACCATCAAACTTACCGGCACCCTGGGGGAGCTGGAGGGGGACATGGAGGCCAATACCATCCGGCTGCGCCGGTTTGGCCAGCCGGAGCAGGTCATTGACCTTGCCGCCGGCAAGAGCGAGTTCGCGGGGCACGGCGGCGGCGACGCCGGGCTGGCCGGGCAGTTCTGCCGGCTGATCGCCTCCGGCGGCGGCGATGCCCTGACGGGTATTGATGTCTCGGTGGAAAGTCACGTAATGGCCCTGGCCGCCGAGGACTCCCGCCTGCGGGGCGGGGAAACGGTTGACCTGGCGGAATTCACAGCCAGGGCGCAGGCCTGACAGCAGAAACGGCGGGGCCGGAGCATCATGCTCCGGCCCCGCCGGGATTTATTCCGCGCTCTCCCAGCGCCGCAGCACCGGCTGGAGCTGACGCCCCTGCAGGGCGGCGTCCACCGTCTTCCCGATGCGGGTAAAGTCCGCCATCAGGGAGCAGGGTTTGCGGTCTGGATCGTCCTGACCAAAGGGTACAAAAAAATAATTTCTTCTTACCATGTTTTTTTCTGTATTACGTTTGATCCCACAACAATATTAGACCCCTAAAGAACATCCATTCCAAATATTAATGTGTATATTGAATGAATGACAAGCCTCTACATTACTTGTACCAAAAACTTTAACGTTGGAAGTGGTCAGAAAAAGTTAAGTCCAAAACAGGTGAAAATTTGGAAAAATCAAAAAATAATTTTAAGTTTGACCCCACTAGACCAATATTACACCCATAAAGAACATCTGTGCCAAATATTAGCACCCTAGTATGTATATTGAAAGAAT
>JAAZZJ010000202.1 GCA_014237695.1 Oscillospiraceae bacterium
CAGTGCCATCCTTGGCTTTGTCGAATATCGCTTACACAGAATTTTACACCATGCCTGATCCCGTCTCTCCCTCAACCCCAATACTTAGTCAAGCGCACCAACCGCCCGTCATCACCGAGCAGGCAGCGTATCACATCGCACTACACTGCCTCTCCTGACCGGCCCCGCCCGATACTCGGGCCGCGGCAGGCCGGGATATCAGGGATGTAACTACGGGAGCCATCGCGTTCGGAGCCTTACAGGTAGCTTTTTAGCTATGTGTAAGGCTCCTTTTTTGTTGTCCTTTTCGCCAGCTGAAAGGCGGAAAGGATTTTTATGTCTCCGCACTTTTGGCAGCCCTATACAGCGAAATACCCGTGACCTCCAATCTCAAAACCGCACCTTTCCCCCAAATTTTGAGATTGGAGATCACCCAAATGAAATTTACATATTTGGTCTATAAGCAGGTCAACGGTACCCGGCAGCTTGCCGCCGCAACACAAGAGGAGTGGGACGCCATTCTGAAAAAAAACAGGCGGCTGCCGTTAGAGCAGCGCCGCCGCTTCATGAAGGACTGTATTGAGGACGGGGATGAAGTGGATTGTATGTATATCGAAGTGCCCGCCTCGGAGCATCGGGAGTGGAACAGCAAAAATACGATCAGACAGAAGAATCGTAAGCTTGGTATGCGATATACACATCAGTCTCTGGACGCCGGAGTCCCGGATACTGATGTAGAGACGCTGCACGAATGCGTTCCCTCTGGATTCAATCTCGAGGGCGCTGTAGCGGATCAGGTTCTCATAGAAGAACTGAAATGTGCGCTGCGGGCCTGGCAGCCCTGGGCGGAGGAGCTGATGGATCTCTACATGGCCGGGGCAAAGCGTTCCTGCACAAACGATCTATGCAAAAAATACCGTCTCAGTGATCGGACTGTTCAGAGGCGGAAAGAAGCCTTTGAAAAATTTGTTTTGGAATTTTTGAAAAAATAATGTCGGTTTCAGGCTCTGGAGGTTGTGGTAAAGGGATGAGAGGGCAAAACAGCCCCTCGTGCTCTTTGAAAAACACCGCGCCCTGCGGTCATATCCGGCAACTGGAATACGTTCCCTGACGGTCCGTGTGAGAAACGGAAAGCGATAGGTCAGATGCGCCAAGACCACCTGTAGCGGCAAAGGAATTGCAGTGAATTTTCTTTTCTGTTATAAAAGACGGCCAAATAAGGTGCCCAGCGGTCCCCATCCAGACAAAAACAGCCCTGGCAAGCTGTTTCGCAACGACCCCGTCAGAACACAATGATACTCCTGCCCAGCCACAGCCCTGCTACGCAGGATCACGCAATGGGGGCAGCTCGGAGAGAACCTCGGAGGGGTGAAACGCCCGTGATGTGCGCCAGCACAGTTCCAGACTGCCGCCCAAGGCTCGGGAAGTAGTGTCGAATAGAGCCAGCAAATGATCAACGATAAGAAAGCGGGGCCGCTCTCCGCAAAAAGGATAGCAATATCTTTGCGCCAACCTGCGCAGGAGCGGCCCCGTCTTTTCAAAACAGAGGAGAAAACGACTATGGATTTCAAGAGGACCCGTCCCATTCAGCGGGGCGATATCTATTACGCCGATCTCACGCCGGTCACCGGCTCGGAGCAGGGAGGCATCCGGCCTGTCCTGATCCTCCAGAACAACGTGGGCAACCACCACAGCCCCACCGTTATCGCCGCCGCCATTACGGGGTACGTCAAGGGCAAGCGCCAGCCCACCCATGTGCGGCTCAATGGTGCGGCCTGCGGTCTGTTCCGGGACTCCACTGTCCTGCTGGAGCAGGTTCGGACGCTGGACAAGTCCCGTCTGGGCGAGTACATGGGCAGCGTGGGCGAGGACAAGATGCGGGAAGTGGACGCCGCGCTGCACGTCAGCGTGGGGCTTGCGGAAACATACCGCTGAACTATATACATAGCAGAGACTTTGTCTCTGCTGTTTTTCCATCAACCCATCGGGGCCGCTCACGGTTCCCGATGGGCGGCTCTCAGATAAGGAGGGCGTTAATGCTATGACTACAAAGGAACTGCGGGACAATGTCACCTTCCTCTCCGCTCTTCGGATGCTGGAGAGTATGGCGGAGCGAAAGCTCCTGTCGGAAGCGGAGACGGAGCGGGCCAAGGCCGAACTGAAGCGGCGGCTCCGGCCCACCTTGATTTTTGCCTGAGAACAGGTACATTCTGCTTGGTTTTGAGGGCTGTTTTTGGTTGGTATTGGTGAATAGCTGTTTCAAAAAACTTGTGATATTGTGTGTCGCAGAAAGGAGGTCAAAAAAGATATGGTACAGACAAACACTACTGCCGCAAGGCGTCCGAGAATTACCGTCATTGACCCCAGGAAGCCCGAGGCGGCGAAGCTCCGGGTGGCGGCATACGCCAGGGTCAGCAGCGACTCGGCTGACCAGCTCAACTCCTACATGGCCCAGGTGGACTTCTACACCAAGTTCATCTCCTCCAGGGAGGACTGGGAACTGGTGGACGTCTACGCCGACGAGGGCCTGTCCGGGCTGGAGGCCCGGAAGCGTGAGGAGTTCAACCGCATGATCGCGGACTGCCGTGACGGGAAGATCGACCGGGTGCTGGTCAAGTCCACCTCCCGCTTCGCCCGGAACACCACGGACTACATCCGGTATGTGCGGGAACTGCTCCGGCTGGGCATCTCCATCTGCTTCGAGAAAGAGAACATCGACACCGGGAAGATGACCACCGAGCAGATCGCCCAGATCTACGGCGCTTTCTCCCAGATGGAGTCCACCAACCACTCCAACAATATGAGGGTCAGCGTTCGGATGCGGATGGAGAAAGGGATCTTCGTCCCTCCCTCCACTCCCTACGGCTACCGGCTGGCGGGACGGGAACTGGAGATCGTCCCCGAGGAGGCGGAGATCGTCCGGTATATCTACAACGCCTACCTCAAGGGCCAGGGGACGGCGGATATCGCCCATGAGCTGAATGAGCTGGGGGCTATCCGGGGCCATGGCCGGGAGGGATGGCATCCAAACACGGTGCAGTACATCCTGACCAACGTCTCCTACACCGGCGATATGCTCTGGCAAAAGAGCTTCGCTACCGATACCATCCCCTTCCGGCAGGTGCCGAACCGGGGACAGAAGCCCCGGTACTTCGTGGAGAACTGCCACCCGCCCATTGTGTCCAAGGAGGACTTCCAGCGGGTGCAGGACCTGATGGCCCTTCGCCGGACGCAGTTCGCCGGTAACGCCTCCAAGCCGGAGGTGTCGGTCTACAGCAAACGGATTGTCTGTGGAGACTGCGGCTCCGTCTGCCGCAGGAAGGTCACCAACGGCAAGACCTACTGGGTGTGCAACCGCCATGACGACGCCAAGTCCCGCTGCCCCGTCCCCCAGGTGCCGGAGGTGGAGATCACAGCGGCTCTGCTTCGGCTTTACCACAAGCTGAAAGCGGATGGCGGCACGATTCTGCGCACCGTGCTGGAGCAGCTCCGGGAGCTGCGGGAGCGGGAACTGCGCACAAACCGCAAAATCAGCGACATCGACAAAGAGATCGCCCGTCTGTCAGAGCAGAATCTCGTACTGGTTCGACTGAAGTCGAAAGGGTACGTTGATCCTGCTCTTTATTTATCCCAGCAGGGTGAGATCGAGCAGAAGCTGAGGACGCTGAGACGGCTGCGCCGGCGCATCATGGACTCCACCAGCGAGGACACCCAGATCCAGGACACCGAAATCATGCTGGACTGCCTGGAGGACGGCCCCCAGTGGCTGGGGGAACCCAGCCAGGAGCTATTCGAGTCACTGGTCAGGCGGATCGTGATCGTCTCGGCGGACACCCTGAAATTCACCCTGCTCAACGGCCTGGAGCTGACAGAGCGGATTGGAAAGGCGGTACGGTAATGGCATGGCAGAGAAAGACCCCCTTCGGCTACATGGTGCGGGGCGGCGAAACCGTCCCCTGCCCCACGGAGGCTGACGCAGTTCAGAACATCTTCACCCGTTACCTGGCGGGGGCCTCCTTCGGCAGGATCGCGGAGGAGATGAGCAGAGGGAACATCCCCTACCACCAGCATACCAGCCAGTGGAATAAGCACATGGTCAAGCGGATTCTGGAGAATGGGAAATACCTGGGGACAGGCGTCTACCCACGTCTCGTCAGCGATGAGGAGTTCCTCGCGGCGCAAATCCAGCGGGAGGACAAAACTGACTACGCTCCCTGCCCCGCTGCGCTGAATCCTATTCGGGAGAAAGCCGTGTGCGCGGTATGCGGAAGCAGAATCGCGCGGGACACCAAGTCCCATGGACGGCCCCGCTGGGTCTGCCCAGACTGTGGTGCCATCGTCCACATCAGCGATGAGGAGGTGCAGAAACGGATATCCCATCGGCTCCGCCATCTGGCGGACACCCCCGACCTGCTGACCCAGCCTCCCATACCGGAGGCTGTCCCCTCCACGGACGCCCTGCGCATCCAGAATGAGCTGAACGTGTGCTTCAACCGCTCGGATATCAACCCTGACTACATGAAGACGCTGATCTTCGCCGCCGCCGCGGAGCGGTACGCCGTCCTGCCGGATCTCACGCCAGTCCATGACATGGAGGCACTTCGGGAGCGCCTGGAAACCGGTCCCGTCAGTGACAGCAACCTGCGGGAACTGCTGGCAAAGGCGGTAAAGGCCATCCGCATCGGCGGACAGGATTACATAGAACTGGAACTGACCAACGGAACGATGATAGGAAAGGAGCAAACCACATGACTACACAACAGACTCCCCAGAAGCGGCGGATCACCGTTATTCCTCCCAATCCCCAGCTTACAGAGCGGGACATTCACAAGAAGCACCTCCGGGTAGCTCCCTACTGCCGGGTATCCACGGACAGCGAGGAGCAGCTCAACAGCTACAACGCCCAGATCGCCTACTACACCGAGAAGATCGCCGCCACACCGGAGTGGACTATGGTCCGCCTGTACGCTGACGAGGGCATCACAGGCACGTCCATGAAGCGGCGCAAGGAGTTTTTGAAGATGCTCCGGGACTGCGACCGGGGTAAAATTGACCT
>JAAZZJ010000203.1 GCA_014237695.1 Oscillospiraceae bacterium
GATGGCTCCCACCAGCAGGCAGGCGGGCAGGTCGATCCGGGCCGAGGCGGCGGATACCGGCAGGGTCTGGGCGGAGATCAGGGCGCTGAGAGGCAGGATCATGGTCAGGTCCAGGATGTTTGCCCCCAGAATGTTGCCTACGGACAAGGCGGACTGCTTCTTGACGATGGCGGTAACGGTAGTCACCAGCTCCGGCAGGGATGTGCCGATGGCTACGATGGTAACACCGATGATTCGCTCGGAGACCCCGGCCAGACGCGCCAGGGCGCTGGCGCTGTCCACCAGCAGGTCCGCGCCCAGCACTACCGCCGCCGCGCCCAGGGAAAACTTGAGGCACTGGAAGAACACCGCCCTTTTCCTGGGCCTTGTACGCAGAGGACCGAGGTCCCCGCCGCAGTGCATGGCACGGTTGGCACCCCGGATGTTCTCATATGTAAAGACGGCAAAAATGGCCAGCAGCGGCAGGGACAGAGCAAGTCCCACGCCTCCCCGGCGGCAGCCCCAGACCAGTACGCCGGCGGCGGACAGCATCAGCACGGACTTGAGCAAATAGTCCCCCCGGTAGATCTTGACTGGCATGCAGATGATGGATACCGCCATGATGAGTCCCAGATTGGCGGTTACGCTGCCCACCGCGTTGCCCACCGCCATATCTACTTTCCCCTGGGTGGCCGCCATGACGGACACCAGCAGCTCTGGCAGCGTGGTGGCCAAGCTGACAATGGTGGCCCCTACGATCAGCTTGGGGATTCCGCTGACCTCTGCAATCCAGGAGGCCGCATCCACGAACCAGTCCCCGCCCTTTACGATCAGGATGATCCCCGCCAGGAAGATCATCCCCAGCATTGCGTATTCCATATACCTCTCCCCTTCTTGCTCACACACTGGTTCGTTTACCATACCATGTCCGGCGTGGCGGATCGGGGTGAGTCTTGTCGGGAGGGTAAAATTTTCGCTGGGAAAGAAGCAAACCTTTCCCAGCGAGATATATGGTATCATTCTTCCGGTGCTTCGCCGCCCACGGATACGGGCAGGCCGTTGACCTCCACGGCGTTTCCGGAGGGAATGAGCAGGTATTTGACACCGTCGATCATCCGCGTCTCCACCAGGTAGCTGCTGGCGGGGTCCACCGATACGGTGACCTCCCCGGCCTTTACCTGGAAGCGCTTGCTGTCGATCAGATTTTCCGGGTTCAGGACGGCATTTTCGCCAAAGCGCTCCTGGCATTGGGCGCGGAACGCCGACGCCTCCTCCTCGCTTACGCCCTGCCGGAGGAGGATGTCCTCCACCTCCCCGGCGGTGACGGAGGGCGCGTCCGGGTCTTTGTTCTCCCGGTGGGCCTCGATCTTCTCCCGGAGCTGTTCGTGGATGGCTTGTACCACCTCCAGACGGCAGCTGTCCGCCAGGGCGGAGGTCAAGGCGGACTCAAACGCCTCCTTCTGCTCATCCGCGGACATGGGCGGCTCGGCGCGGAACACCCCGTCCAGGAAATCCTGGTGGACATCCCCGGCGGACTTGGTGTAGAACAGGACGTTGTAGATATTGGCCGCGCGGTCGTCAAAGGCCGGAAACAGGAAGCCCAGTTCCGGCTGGGCCACAATCTGGCCGGGGACGCAGCTGTGAAACTCGTTTTCTCCGGGGAAGTATCCCAGCTCCAGCTTACCGTCCTTCACCGGGCAGACGCAGCAGAGTATGTAGCGGTACATCGTATCGGAGTCCACTGCCTCGCCGTCCCGGCTCCGGGTGGGCACGTCATAAGCATCGTATGCCAGCAGAATCACGTAGTTGCTGTCCCCCATGTCCAGAGAGTCGATGACCTTCCGGTAGAACTCCTCCCGGATCTCCCCGCTCTTCAGCTCCGACTCACGCAGAGCGGAGAGCAGGCGGTACTCATCACTGTCCATCACCTGCTCGGTGGAAAATACCACGTCCACCAGGTTCCTGCCCAAAGAGCCGGACATCGTCTTTTTCAGAAGGCTCAGATACTTCTCCGCCTCCTCCTCGCTCATCCGGCCCAAAGATTCGTCCAGATAGGAGACAATTTCTTTGTTGCCGTTGACGTAGCAGCCGTAAATGCACTTGATGGCGCACTTGTCCGGGCGGAGGCGGCGGCGCAGCTCACCCAGTTCCTTTTGATTCATATGTGGAGTCCTCACTTTTTGTCAGATTCGCCTAAGATATACCGGCGGTTTTCCCCTATTGTACCGGAAACGGATGGGAAAAGCAATCCCCCAGACCACCGGCAGCGGAAATTTTCCGGGATCCCTTACTTGCAAGATGGAGAAATTGCTGATATAATGCCTACTTGTACGAATTGCGACAGGAACCACCCTATAGAATTCGGGAGAAAGTGAGGCACTATGGCAAAGGAAATCAATTGGAGCGCCTATCTCAGTCCTGACGCGTCTCCGGGACTCCGGCAGCAGATTGCGCTGGTCCTGCGCCTGAGCGTCCCGGCCATACTGGCGGAAATCAGCTCTATTGCCATGCCGTATATTGACGCAGCCATGGTGGGCTCCTTGGGCGCCGGTGCCACCGCCGCCATCGGGCTGGTATCCTCTACTACCTGGCTTTTTGGGGGCATCAGCATCGCGGCAGCCACCGGCTTCTCCGTCCAGATTGCTCAGATGATCGGCGGCGGACGGCGGCAGGAAGCCCAGTCCGTGCTGCGGCAGGGACTGATGGTTGCATTGGCTTTCGGTGTGGTGCTGGGGGCTTTGGGGGCTGGAATCAGCGGCAGCCTGCCGGTCTGGCTGAAGGGCGCGGCGGATGTGCAGCCTGATGCATCGCGGTATTTCCTGATCTTTGCCTGCGCCCTTCCTTTTGCCCTGCTGCGGCAGGCATCCGGCGGAATGCTCCAGTGCAGCGGGGATATGCGTACCCCCAGCATCCTCAACATTCTGATGTGCGCGCTGGATGTGGTCTTTAACGGACTGCTTATCTTTCCTGCCCGGATGGTGCGTTTGGGAGAACTGTCCTTTACGATGCCGGGGGCGGGGCTGGGCGTAACCGGGGCGGCGCTGGGGACCGCGCTGTCGGAGGTGGTTACTGGACTGCTGATGGTTCTGTTTCTGTGCTTCCGGTCTCCGGTCCTGAAGCTGGAGAAGGGCATCCCCTGGCGGCTGGAAAAACGCTGCCTCCACAACGCCGCCAGGCTGGCTCTGCCCCTGGCGCTGGAGCGTATCGTTCTGGGCGGGGCCCACGTGGCGGCTACCCGGATTGTGGCTCCTTTGGGAACCGTGGCAGTGGCGGCGGACTCCCTGGCAGTGACGGCGGAAAGCTTTTGCTACATGCCGGGCTACGGCATTGGCTCCGCCGCTACCACGCTTGTGGGACAGAGTATCGGCGCGGAGCGGAAAGATCTGGCCAGGCGGTTCGCCAATCTCTCCGTCGCCTTGGGCGTCCTGATTATGGCCTGCACCGGGGCGCTGATGTTCGTTTTGGCGCCTTGGCTGTTCTCCCTGCTGACCCCGGATCCGGAGATCCGGGCGCTGGGGGCCTATGTTCTGCGGATCGAGGCCTTTGCCGAGCCGCTGTTTGCGGCATCCATCGTGGTGGCGGGCGCCCTGCGGGGTGCTGGGGACACCTTGGCCCCCAGTGTGCTGAATCTGGTGAGTATGTGGGGCGTTCGCCTGACGGCGGCCATGGTACTGGCTCCTCGGCTTGGACTGCCGGGCGTGTGGATCGCCATGTGCGGCGAGCTTTGTATCCGGGGCATCCTGTTTTTGGTGCGGCTGCTGCGGGGAAAATGGCTGGAGGAGCGACACGCGGTGTCCGGTGCATTGAAAAGCTAAAGACTGCGCATTATACATGCAAATTCAACTCGGAGAATGTATGCGGGAATTCCGCCGCAGAGACGGTCGGACACAGGAGGAGCTGGCGCAGGTGCTTGACGTCACGCCTCAGGCGGTATCCCGCTGGGAGAAAAATATCTGTTACCCTGATATGACCCTTCTCCCCTCTATTGCCAACCATTTCGGAGTTTCGATCGACGAGCTGTTCGGATACCGAAATGACCGCGACGGGAAGGTCGATGAGATCATCCAAAGGAGGGATACTTTCCATTCCATATCAAGAGCCTTGGGGACGATGAGTGGGTAGACGAATGCCTGGGCATTCTGCGCACCGGGCTTGCAGAAATCAAGGCCTACCCAAGATGGGACACTTGGGTCCAGCGATGCCAAAATCATTAAGCAGTCTAAGGGCGCTCTCCGTAAAGAGAGCGCCCTTATTAAATCATACGTCCCGGTTATATATCTTTTTGATATCCTCCCTGCCCCGCCAGATGAACAGGTAAATCGTGCCCAGGACCAGCGCGTTGGCGGCCAGCAGGATCGCCCTCTCCGGAAATACTTCCGACAGAGCGCCGATCAGCAGGCTTCCGGCAACGCTCCCCACAAAGCATATCATCTGGAATATCCCGTTGAACCGTGCCCGCCTGTTGTCCGGCACATAGGACTGCATCGCCGCCGACCGGATGGTGTAGGAGGTCACGCCCAGCACGCCGTCCATAAAAAACCACGCCGCCATCAAGGGCACCGGCAGGAACAGCAGCGTCCCGGACAGTACATTGATTGCCACATAGACGAAAAAGGCAACGGCAAACTTTCTCTCTCTGGGGATGCGCAGCCTGTACTGGACCGCGCCGCCCAGCAGGCGGCCCGCCGTCGTGAAATTGCTCAGTATGGAGTAAAGCGTCGCCGCCGCCACCGGCCAGGCCGCAAATCTGGCGGCGTGGTTCAGGAAGTAGGGCAGCTGGAGCTGCTCCGCGCTGTAGGCCAGGTTGCTCACCATGAAATACAGGGCGATGAACAGCAGGCCCTTCTCTCCGCGAATATAGTCCACGCCCTCCCGCAGTTCCAGGCGGAACTGTACGAAGGCGCTCCTGGCCGTTTCCCTGGGCGCTTCGTCCATATGAGTCTCCCGGAAGCGGATCGTCACCTCAAAGCAGGCGGCGACCAGAAAGCTGAGGGCGTTGATGGCGAACAGGGACGCCGCGCCGCC
>JAAZZJ010000204.1 GCA_014237695.1 Oscillospiraceae bacterium
ACAAAACTACATTTTTTCCTCGGCGTTTTTTTACATTTTATCACTGGCGCTGACATCCCATTCCCCTCAAATGCTGTCAGCAGGCGCTCCATGTCGCTGGGGATGGAGATCGGCTCGCCGCAGGCGGCGATGGCGTTGGCAACGTCCTTGAGCCCGTTGCCTGTGACCACGGCAACCACGGTTGCATCGGGGGCGATCTTTCCCTGCTCGCAGAGCTTTTTCAGCCCCGCCGCTCCCGTGACGCCGGCAGGTTCGCCGAACACGCCGCAGGTACGGCCCAGCAGCTTCTGTGCCGCCATGATTTCTTCGTCGGACACATTTACCACCAGGCCGTTGGATTCCCGGATGGCCATCAGCGCCTTGGCCGCGTTCCGGGGCACGCCAACGGCGATGGAGTCAGCCAGCGTGTTCTCCTCCATAGGACGCCACGGCTCGCCGGTCTCGATGGACCGGTTCAGCGGGCAGCAGCCCTCCGCCTGGGCGGAGATGAGCCGGGGAAGCCTGTCGATGAACCCGATGGCGTGGAGGTCCTTCAGGCCCTTCCAGAGCCCTGCGATGGTGCAGCCGTCGCCTACGGAAATGGCGATGTAATCGGGGACCTTCCAGTCAAGCTGCTCCATGATCTCCAGCCCGACGGTCTTCTTGCCCTCGGAGAGGTAGGGGTTGATGGCGGCGTTGCGGTTGTACCAGCCCCACTTCTCAATGGCCTGTTTGCTCAGCTCGAAGGTCTCCTCATAGCTGCCCTGTACGGAAATGACGGTGGCTCCAAAGGTCATCAGCTGGGCGACCTTCCCCTTGGGGGCCCTGCTGGGCACGAAAATATACGTTTGCATCCCTGCTGCCGCGGCGTTGCCCGCCAGAGAGGAGGCGGCGTTGCCGGTGGAGGAGCAGGCGATGACCTTTGCACCTGCTTCCGTTGCTTTGGCGACAGCCATGGAGCTGGCACGGTCTTTGAGAGAGGCGGTAGGGTTTACGCCGTCGTCCTTCACGTACAGATGGGCGATGCCCAGCTGTTCCGCCAGCCGTCCGGCCTCGTAGAGCGGGCTCCAGCCCACCCGCAGGGGCGGCGCGGGGGTGGTCTCCTCTACGGGGAGCAGCTCCCGGTAGCGCCACATGGAGTTGTCACGGCGGGAGGCTAGTTTTTCTTTGGTCAGCTGGGTTTTGATGTAGTCGTAGTCATAGATGATATCTAAAATTCCCCCACAGGTGCAGTTGGTCAAATCGGGGACAGCTTCGTAGATCTTTCCGCATTTTACACATTTGGCGTGGATGACGTTTTTCATGGCAGTCTCCTTCTTCGCGCCCTTTGGGCGCGAGAGATCATTTTTTCTTGAATTGGCCCGGTGGCTTCTCGCCCCCGGACCCCTCGCCTACTTTTCGCACCCGCGAAAAGTAGGCAAAAGCGGGCTCAGGAAACTACGTTTCCTGAGAACCTTCCTGAATGACGGGGGGGTTCATTTTGCGCCCGAGGCATGGCCTGGTTTGGTCTAAACCTTACTGCTGTCCGCTTCGAGGGTCTTCTGCGTCTGTTTTAACGTGTTTGCTGGTAACCCCTACCGTCTGGCGGGGCAAACTCCCCGGGGTGCCTGGGGGGGGATTTCCGTTCTATTCCTTTTGGGCTTCCGCTTCGTCTTCCTTCAAATTCTCCAGGGCAACCCGGGTTGCCTCAATGACAAAGGCGGAAAAGTTGCAATTTGTACCGCGAATCGCCTCTTCAACTTCCGCAATCACATCATCAGGAAATCGGATAGTTTTGTTCGTCGTAGTATACATTTTGGGAATCTGAAATTTTCGCATATTGCACCTCGTCATATAAGTATACGACAAATGTATTGCAATATGTGCGCCATATAAACATTGCAAAAGCCTTGCAAAAAGAAGTGCAATGTGTTACCATACCATTATCTTGATAAAGGTGGATAATATAATGGAAGATTTCCCGAAATACTACACCCGGCTATTCAATGGCATCACAGACGCAATTGAGGCGTTGCAGGCGCAGAACTGCATCAAGGCGCAGGATATTCTCATCAAATCCCAGCAGGACGCGGAAGAGATGTATCTGAAAGACGGAGAAAAAGAGTAGAAGAGCGGGCGGGGCCGGAGGCCCCGCCCGTTTGCACCATTTTTACAGATTCTTCAAAAGCCCGGTGGCTTCGTTAAATTCATTGATGAGTTCATCCAGCTCAGCCGCCTGCTGGTGGACGGCGTCCCAGGTGCCCTCGGTATCGTACCACAGATCGTTAAGGTCCTGAACGTCCCGCGCCTGCTGCTCTACCCAGGTGTAATACTTGAGGTTGTGGACCCTCTTGCGTTCCACATAGGTCAGCTCCAGCATGTTGTCCGTCTTGAGACCAAGGATATGCAGGTTGTGGTCGATGGCTGCCTCGGTGGCGTTGTAGGCTCCGTGCATCTGGTCCAGCTCCGTGATCCGGCTCTGGTACATGGCGGCGGAGTCGGTGAGGACCGTGCCTACCACGTCACGCTCGGTAAGCTCATAATATTTCGCCATCTTGATGCAGCACAGCACGTTGGCGATGCCGGAGATGCCCAGCCAGCTCAGCTTTTCGATCAGCTCATCGTCCAGGCCCAGCTCATTTTTCAGATAGGCGTGGCCGTCAGGCGTATTGAACAGGCGCAGCAGCCGCTGGCTGTCCTCGTCGTCAATGGCGATGGCCATGTCGGTGTTCTTCACGTTATGAATCCAGGGGATGTGCTTGTCGCCGATGCCCTCAATCCGGTGGCCGCCGAAGCCGTTGTTCAGGATGGTGGGGCACTGGAGGGCTTCGCCTACCGCCAGCTTCAGGCCGGGGTACTGCTCCTTCAGGTAGTCGCCCGCGCTCATGGTCCCGGCGGAGCCGGAGGTGAAGCAGGCTCCCGCGAACCGGTCGCCGGGGCGCTTCACGGCCTCATACAGGTCCTTGAGGGCGTAACCGGTGACGTTATAGTGCCACAGGGGGTTGCCCATCTCCTCAAACTGGTTGAAGATCATGTACTGGGGGTCGGCCCGCAGCTCCCAGGTCTTGTCGAAGATCTCCTTCACGTTGGACTCGCAGCCCGGGGTGGCGATGACCTCGCCGGCAATGGACTTCAGCCAGCTGAACCGCTCCTGACTCATCTCGGCGGGGAGGATGGCCACGCTCTCGCAGGCCAGCAGCTTGGAGTTGAAAGCGCCGCCCCGGCAGTAGTTGCCGGTGGAGGGCCATACGGCCTTGTGCCAGGTGGCGTCGAACTGACCGGTGACCAGCCGGGGGGCCAGGCAGCCGAAGGAAGCGCCCACCTTGTGACATCCGGTGGGGAACCACTTGCCGGCCATGGCGATGATCCGGCAGGGCACGCCGGAGAGCTTGGAGGGGATCTCCACGTAATTGGGCACCGCCTGGAACAGGCCGCCGGACTCCTTGGCCTCGTTCTTCCAGGTGATGCGGAACAGGTTCAGGGGATTCACATCCCACAGGCCCACCGATTTCAGCTTCTCCTGGATGGCGGCAGGGATGCTCTCCGGGTTCTGCATTTGGTGGAAGGTGGGGATGATGACGTTGTTTTCCCTGGCCTTCCGGACGTTTTTGGCAAGGGTTTCCCTGTTGATGGTGAGGTCAATTCTGCTCATGTCGTTTTTCCTCCTGTTTCAGGTCGATATAGGAATAAAGTGTGTACTTGGAAATCCCAAAGTATTTGGCAACCTTGTC
This sequence comes from Oscillospiraceae bacterium, assembly GCA_014237695.1. Taxonomy (GTDB): domain Bacteria; phylum Bacillota; class Clostridia; order Oscillospirales; family Oscillospiraceae; genus Pelethomonas. Next base: position 3,690 of record JAAZZJ010000204.1, read on the forward strand.
GCCGGACTTGGTAATCAGGAATGCGCCGTGCTGATTCAAAAACCGGATGGCCCGGACCTTGTCGTCCTTGTTCATAAGGGCAACCGGCCTGCCCACTAGGGCGACGCTCTGCTCAATGAGGTCGTCCAGCAGGTCGCTGACATTCAGCACGGTGATGCGCTCCTCCTTGCCGCGGGCTTCCTCCTCCGTGGTGTGGATCAGTCCGCTGATGGCGTTTTCCACCATCAGAAGAGAGGAGATGTCGTAGTTGATCGAAAGAATGGCCGTCACCCGCCCCCGGCTGTCCCGAATGTACACGGTGGAGGATTTCAGGATTTTCCCGTCCGGCGTGCGGGTCAGATAGCCCAGATGGTCGGGGGGATTTTCCTGGGCGTGCAGAATCTGTTCCATGACCACGGTGGACGGGCCGTCTCCCAGCCTGCGCCCGGTTACGTGGCCGTTGACGATGCAGACGATGGAGCGCTCCGGGTCCTTGGCTGTCAGATCGTGAACCACCACTTCACAGCTGGGGCCGAACTGCGCTGCCAGAGCGTTGGCGATCTGCTTGAGCATTTCCAGACGTTTTGCGTCCAATACGCTATCACCTCCCGGGGGATGATCGTGGATATCCGCCGATGCAAATAATATCCCAGCATGTTTCTGAAAGCTATCATAACAGCATTCCTGGCGGAATGCAAGAGGTTTTCAAAAAATTTTTTAGGTTTTCAAAAATTTTGTTTGACAACGGCGTTTTCTGTGCTATGATAGGAGGTAGAGAAGCAATTACCCACCGGACATATATTTTTGATGGAGGATATTTATCATGGACTTCGAAGCGATCAAAAAAGCAGCTCAGGGCTATCGGGCGGATATGAGCCGGTTCCTGCGGGACATGATCTCTCATCCCAGCGAGAGCTGCGAGGAGAAGGAAGTGGTCATGTGCATCAAGGCCGAGATGGAAAAGCTGGGCTATGACAAGGTGGAGATCGACGGCTTGGGCAACGTCATCGGCTGGATGGGCGAGGGCGAAAAGATCATCGCCATCGACTCCCACATTGACACCGTGGGCATCGGCAACATCAACAACTGGGAGGCCGACCCCTACAAGGGCTACGAGACCGATGATATCATCTATGGCCGGGGCGGCTCCGACCAGGAGGGCGGCATGGCCTCCGCCGTGTATGGCGCCAAGATCATGAAGGACCTGGGGCTGATCCCCAAGGGCTACAGGATCATGGTAGTGGGCTCCGTCCAGGAGGAGGACTGCGACGGCATGTGCTGGCAGTACATC